>JAAOZZ010000337.1 GCA_012274175.1 Betaproteobacteria bacterium | reverse complement strand
GTGTTCAATTAGCTCGAGGGCACGAACTAGCTGGGCCTTGGCCCAGTACGAGCTTAAGGGCCCTAGGGTACCGAACAAAGGCTTCACACAAGCCTTCAATGCGTCGGTTTCTTGAATGAACTTGGATCGGAGCAGGGTCTCAAGGCTCTCATCAAGGAACGCAGCTGCCACAAGAACACATCCGCGATCTGACTCACCACGAAGACTATTCGCAAAGCTGTCCGCAACAAGATCGACTTCTTCCTTCGTCTCGGGCGTGGGCCGTCGCTTTGTCACGAAATGACGTCTAACGACCGAGTTGAGCGGCCGGCCACGATGCCGATGCCGCGGCCAGACTCGGCCCGCCATGCTTCACGGTCCGCTCCAACGCGTTTTTAGACCTCATATCTCTTCTTTACCGAAGACCTGGTTAGAACCATTAGCGACGCAACGCCGAGCAATGTTCCAACAGGTATGAACAGCAGGTTGACGCACGCGATCACGAGGCTAAGCCCACGCTTCACGCGCCGCTTAATGCAGCGCCCGACATAGATCGTCAGCCCGCCAAACGTCCACCCGAGCAGGATAAACACGCCAATGACCGCCCCCATGGCACGAAAGAGGCCCTGAGGAGGCCCAGGATGTCCAGGTTGCACGGGCGGGAAGAACTGAGGATTGCTTGCGACGAAGAAGAACATCACGAAGTGAAAGATGAAAATTGAGGCAAACAGGATGCACAGTCCCCCAGCAATGTAGTGGCCAATAGAAAGCAGCCGCAAATGCTCCTCGTCGAGGATCGCCTTTCGTGCTTCGTCCGAAACCGCGTCGCTATTCATATGAGGTTTAACGACCGAGTTGAGCGGCAGGCCACGATGACTGTGCCGCGGCCAGATGCGGCCCACTCTGCCTCACGGGGATCTTGACCCGATTCAGTGGACACATGGGGCACAGTTTCAAGCGTTAGTTCGCTCGTAGTCAATGGGCGAGCGATAGGCGAGCGAGGAGTGGATCCGGGTACGGTTGTAGCGCGCGATATAGCGCCGGATCACTTCCTCCAGCTCATCGGGCCTCATTTGTGGATGTCCGTGGATCACCTCCGACTTCATAGAGTGGAAGAAGGATTCCATGTGGGCGTTGTCCGTCATGGTCCTTGGCCGATTCATGCTCTGCACGATGCCGCGGCGAGCCAGGCGGTCGCGGAAGAGATAGCCCGCGTATTCACTGCCGCGATCGGAGTGGAAGACGAGGCCCGCCGGCGGGCGTCTGCGCTGAATCGCCCGATGCAGCGCATCGACGGTGAGCTCGATAGTTCGCTGCGGCCCCAATTTCCACCCCACCAGGCGGCGTGAGTACTGGTCGATGACGACCGCGAGGTAGCGCCAGCTTCGATTCGTCTTCAGGTAGGTGATGTCGCCGCGCCAGACTTGGTTGGGGCCCGTAACGTCTCGCTCGCGCGCCTGGTTGGCCAAGCCCAGCTTGCAGGCCACGTTGCCCGGCAGCAGCCGGTAGATGCGGCTTGCTCGAGCCTTGAGGTGGCGCTGGCGCATGAGCCGGGCCACGCGCTTGCGCCCGCACCGCTCGCCCTGGCGCCCTAGGAGGGCATGGATCCGCGGGCTTCCGTAGGTGCCCCCGCTTTGCTCGAAGTGCTCTTCGATCAGGCGACCCAAGCGCTCATCGCGGCGCGAGCGCGCGCTCGCGCCGCGGGCGGCCCAAGCGTAGTAGCCCGATCGCGACACCGCGAGCTTCATGCACATCCAGCTCACTTCGAATCGTCCCCGCTCCCGCGCGATGAAGGCGAACTTTTGCCATTCAGTTGCGCACGGAAGCGATCGAACTTTTTTAGGAACTCGTGCTCCTTGCGCAGCAGCTCGAGCTCTCGCTTCAACTTGGCGTACTTCGACATCTGCACCATCGTGGGTGCCTTCGACTTCTTCGAGGACGCCGGCTTGCGCTTCTTCGCGGGTGTGGCCACGAGCAGTCCTTCACGAGCCAACTTGCGCCATCGCGACAGCATGAACGGGTGGATATCGAGCGCCTCGGCAACATCCATGACTCTCGCGCCGGGCGCGCTGGACAGCCTTACCGCCGTGCGCTTCATCTCAATCGAATAACGATTGACCTTCTTGGGTCCCTTGCGGGCTGGCATCTGACACCTCCGGTTGTTAGCCCGAAGTGTCTACATTACCGGGTCAAGATTCCGGTCCGCTCCAACGCGTTGTTAGATGGCACCCTTGATCTTTCGATACAGCAACGGGATCCCGATGAACCACTGCGCGTAACCCACGACCGCAAAGGCGACTACTGCGACTGCATTGTTGGCGAGGCCCCCAGGAACGACAATGCCAAAACCCTCGAAGAGCACATAACCAACTGCACCGAATAGCGCCGCCACCACGTAACCCGCCGGAAAACTGAGAAGAAGCATTGCATACGCGACGACGATGTCTGTGTCTCGAATATCGCGCCCCGCAATTGCGAATGCCAACACCGCCGCGCACGCCACCAGATACGTGGCTGCCGCGACCTTCCCCGCTGTGCCTTTGGGTGCCATCTAACGATCGAGTTGAGCGGCGAGCGGCCGGAGCGCACTGCGCGACCGGCCGCAGCCTCGTCCGCTCCAACGCATTGTTAGGCGACCGTTCGCCGCCAGCCACCGCTGCTTGGGCTGGTGCAACGCGTGCTTCGGAGCGGCTGGCGGGGCCACGATTGTGTTGCTCGCGCTTCCGCCGCCAGGGCCGCTGCGCTCTTTAACCCCGGTGCTCGCGCTCGGTTGACTCACTTGCGATGTATTCATTTCGCTCCTACGGCGCGTCAACTCGCTCGCTCTCGATGCATTAAATTTACCGCGCACCGCTTCTCAACGCCTAACTTGAATTGGGTTTATCGGGTAAGGACAGACTCTAGTCCTGTAAGGCAATCATTGTGAATGGGCCATTAACGCCGGTCAACGTCAACCCCCGGCAGGCGTTGAGGAAGTTCTCCCGGTTCCGTGCTCCTGTGTATGGTAAGTCCTGCCGTCCCCACCCTCCTCGACGCCGTGCGCGAAGCGGTGCGCGTGCGCCACTACAGCCTGCGCACGGAGCGCGCCTACACGCTCTGGATCCGGCGCTTCGTGGCCTTCCATCGGCGGCGCCATCCGCGCGAGATGGGTGCAGGAGAGGTGGTCGCATTCCTCTCCTCGCTCGCCAACGTCGGGAACGTGGCCGCGGCTACCCAGAACCAGGCGCTCGCCGCGATCCTCTTCCTCTATCGCGAGGTGCTCGGCCTGCAGCTGCCATGGCTTGCGGAGGTGGTGCGCGCGAAGAAGCCGCGGCGCCTGCCTTCGGTGCTCACGCAGCACGAGTCGCGCCGCCTCCTGGACTGCATGGAAGGGCTGCACGGCCTCATGGCGCGTCTCATGTATGGCACCGGCATGCGCATCTCGGAGTGCCTGGCGCTGCGCGTCAAGGATGTCGATCTCGCTCGACGCGAGATCGTCGTGCGCCAGGGCAAGGGCGGCCGCGATCGGGTAACGATGTTGCCCGTCAGCCTGGTCGATCCCCTCCGCCGCCAGCTCGCGTCGGCACACGCAGTCTACGAGCGCGACCGCGAGGCGAATGTCCCGGGCGTGGAGTTGCCGTTCGCCTATGGGCGCAAGAACCCCTCGGCCGGGCGCTCGTGGGCGTGGCACTGGGTGTTTCCGCAGGGCCACCTGTCCATCGATCCTCGTTCCGGGATTCGCCGGCGCCATCACTGGTTCGCGCAGACGCTCGCGCGTGCGATCGTGGTCGCGGCCCGCGATGCGCGCATCGACAAGCCCGTCTCCTCCCACACCCTGCGCCACTCCTTCGCCACCCACCTCATGGAAGCGGGCTACGACATCCGCACGGTGCAGGAGCTCCTCGGCCACAAGGACGTCAGCACCACGATGATCTACACCCACGTGCTGAATCGCGGCGGGCGCGGCGTGGTGAGCCCGCTCGACCGGTGATGCGGCTCCTTACTTGCGCCTTCTCAGCGCTGCGGCGATCAAGGCGACCAACACGAAGGCAACCGGCGCCGTGAAACCGATTTGCAGGGCAAAGGTGATCAGCAGGCCTGTCGCCCAGCCCGCCCCCATCTTGCCGAACGACACGGTGCTCCGATGTCCGGCGCGATTGTCGAATATGCAGCTCCCGGCCGATGAGTTCGCAGCGCTGCCTTTCCCAATCAGGGGATAGT
>JAAOZZ010000040.1 GCA_012274175.1 Betaproteobacteria bacterium | reverse complement strand
GGCGAGGGCCGCGACCGCGAGCCCCGATATCGGCTCGTTCCAGCCGAGGCGCGCCGAGAGCAGCCCCGCGGCGTACGCGCCGATGCCGAAGAAGGCCGCATGTCCCAGGGAGAGGATGCCCGCATAGCCGAGGATCAGGTCGAGGGAAAGCGCAAAGAGCCCCACGATGAGGACCTGGCTTCCCAGCACGAGGTAGCCTGGAAAGAGGAAATAGCACGCCACGGGCACGATCCAGAAAGCGACTTCCGCGGGATGCCAGCGCCCGTCGGCGAGCCTCACGTGCGCTTCCCGTAGAGCCCCGCGGGAAACGCGACGAGCAGCGCCACCATGAGGAAATAGATGATGAAGGCGCCCAGCTGGGGAACGTAGTACTTGCCCGCCACGTCGCAGATGCCGAGGATCACCGCCGCCACCGCCGCGCCGTGGAGGGTGCCCGCGCCGCCCACGGCGACCACGAGGAGGAAGTACACCAGGTACTTGAGCGCGAACGTGGGATCGAGACCGAGCACGTCGATGCCCAGCGCGCCGCCCAGTCCCGCGAGCCCGGTGCCCAGCGCGAACATGAGGCTGAAGAGGCGGTCCACGGGAATGCCCAGCGCCGCGGAGGCGTCGCGATTGTCCACCGCCGCGCGCACCTGGGCGCCGAAGCGCGTGCGCTCGACGAGGAACTTGAGCGCCATGCTGACGGCGACCACGATCGCGATGAGGAAGAGCCGGTAGGCTCCCACCTCGAGGCCCGCGATGCGCACCTGGCCGCGCAGGAACGCGGGCAGGCTCACCGGCTGCTGTCCGGGCCCCCACAAATACGTGGCCGCGGCGATCGACATGAATGTGAGGCCGATGGTGAAGAGCACCTGGTCGAGGGGGCTCGCCGCGTACAGGCGCCGGTAGAGCAGCCGCTCGAGCAGCGCGCCCGCCGCACCGATCGCCACGAAGGCCACGGGAAGGGTCGCGAGGAACGGCACGCCCCAGCGCGTCATCAGCCACACCGCGAGGTAGCCGCCGAACATCGCGAAGGCGCCGTGGGCGAGGTTCACGAAATTCATGAGCCCCATCGTGACCGACAGCCCCACGCTGATGAGGAAGAGGAGGCTGCCGTAGGCGATGCCGTCGAACAGGACGCCGATGAGCGTGGACATGGGGCTTGATACCGTGGGGGCTCCCGCGGTGTCAATGCGCGGGCGGCCGCGAGCGCCGCGGGGCCGCGCCTATTCCGTGGCGCCCGGCGTCCCGTGGGCCCTGGCGGTGCGCGCGTGCAGCTCGCGCAGCGTCGCGAGCTCGGCCGCGGTGGGTGGCGCGGTCGCCGCCAGTGTAGGCGCGACCTTCAGCTCCCATCCCGTCGCGGCCTTCGCCTGTTCCACGGTGATGCCGGGGTGGATCGCGGTCAACGTGAGCTCGCGCGTCACGGGATCGGGTGTGAGCACGCCCAGGTCGGTGATGACCGCCGTGGGCCCCGCGCCGCGCGCGCCCGACCTGGCGCGGGAGTCTCCGCCTTCCAGGTGGCCCACCGAGGTCATGAAGTCGAGCTTCGGCACGAAGCTCCTCTTCGTCTGCTTGATGATGATCCACGTCTGCTTCGCGTTGGAGGCGATCTCGGGCGCGCCGCCCGCGCCCGGCAGGCGCACCTTCGGATGGGCGTAATCGCCGATCACGGTGGTGTTGATGTTGCCGAAGCGGTCCACCTGCGCCGCGCCGAGGAAGCCCACGTCCACGCGACCGCCCTGCAGCCAGTAGCGGAAGATCTCGGGAATCGAGACGACGGTATCGGCGTGCTCGGCGAGCTCGCCATCGCCGATGGAAAGCGGCAGCACGTCGGGCTTGGCGCCGATCGTGCCCGATTCGTAGATCAGCACCACCCCGGGCGCGTGGGTGAGGCGCGCGAGGTTGGCCGCGGCCGAGGGCATGCCGATGCCCACGAAGCAGACGGTGCCGTTGGCGAGGCGCCGCGCCGCCTAGATGGTCATGATCTCCGTGGCGGTGTACTCCACCGAGGGCGCGTCAGGCACGGGCCGTCTCCATCGCGATGCCCGCCGAACGCAGGAACTCGGCGTGGTCTTTCGTCCCCATCACGTGCTTCTGCATCCACGCGAGGAACGTCTCCCGCTCCTTGGAGATGCCGTCCCACGCCTTGCAGAACGCGTTGTCGCGGCCGTAGTAGCCGTGGGCGTAGCTCGGATGCGCGCCCATCGGGACGTGGCACACCGCGGAGAGCACCCAGTGGGGGATCAGGCAGGCGTTCATCGGCGCGGCGAGGTCGTCCACGATCTCCTCCACCGTGACGATCGCCGCGCGCGCCGCGAGCACCGCCTCCTTCTGGATGCCCACGATGCCGTGGATCAGCACGTTGCCCTTGCGGTCGGCCTTCTGCGCGTGGATCACCGTGACGTCCGGGTTGATCGCCGGGGTCGCGGCGAGCCTCTCGCCGGTGAAGGGGCATTCGATCGAGCGGATGTTCGGGTTGTGCTTCGGCAGGTCGCTGCCCACGTAGCCGCGCAGCACCGAGAACGGCAGGCCCGAGGCGCCCGCCTGGTAGCGCCCCGCCATGTCGGCGTGGCTGTGCTCCTGGATCGCGAGGGGCTTCGGCCACCCGTTCTCGATCGCGTCGCGGAAGCGGTGGATCGATCCCACGCCCGGGTTGCCGCCCCACGAGAACACGAGTGCGCGCGCGCAACCCATGCCGATCATCTGGTCGTAGATGATGTCGGGCGTCATGCGCACGAGCGTCAGGTCCTTGCGCGCCTGGCGGATCACCTCGTGTCCCGCGGCGAACGGGATGAGGTGGGTGAAGCCTTCGAGCGCCACGGTCTGGCCGTCCTTTACGTGGCGCGCCACCGCCTCGGCAAGCGGCATGATCTTCGCGGTCATCGGGTCTTCTTTTCCTCGATGCGGAACGGCGTTCCTGCTGCAGTGTGCGATGGTAGACTTTCCCGGGGCAAAAATCGACACGCGCCACGAGGAGAAGACATGGACGAAGCGAAGAAGCCCGGAGTGGATCGCCGAGCGTTCCTGAAATCCGCCATGGCCGGCGCGGGCGCAACGGCGGCGGCACCCCTGGTGGCCGCCGCCGCGGATAGCGCGAAACCGGAGGCGCACGGGAAGGATGCCGAGGCGCACGGCAAGGACAACAAGGCGCACGGCAAGGGCCTCGAGGTGATCGAGCGTCCCGGCTCGGACTTCATGGTCGACGTCATCAAGACGCTCGGCTTCGAGTACATGTCGCTCAATCCCGGCTCGAGCTTCCGCAGCCTGCACGAATCCCTCGTGAACTACGGCGGCAACCGGGCGCCCGAGCTCATCACCTGCATGCACGAGGAGGCCGCGGTCGCCATGGCCCACGGCTACTCGAAGGCCGCCGGCAAGCCCATGGGCGTGGTGGTCCACGGCACCGTCGGCCTGCAGCACGCGACGATGGCGATCTACAACGCGTGGGTCGACCGCGTGCCGATCGTCATCTTCGCGGGCAACGGCCTCGACATCACCAAGCGCCGGCCGGGCACCGAATGGAACCACTCGGTCCAGGACCCGGCGCTCATCGCGCGCGACTTCCTCAAGTGGGACGACTATCCCATGTCGCTGCAGCATTTCGCGGAATCGACGGTGCGCGCCTGCAAGATCGCGACCACGCCGCCGATGGAACCGGTGCTCGTCACCGCGGACATCGACCTGCAGGAGGAGCCGATCCGCGAAGGCGGCCTTGCGATCCCGAAGCTCTCCCACTCGGTGCCCGCGCAAGGCGACCGAGGGGCGCTCGCCGAGGCGGCGAAATGGCTGGTCGAGGCGAAGAATCCCGTGATCATCGCCGACCGCTGCGCCCGCACTCCCGAGGGCGTGAAGCGCCTGGTGGAGCTCGCGGAGGCGCTACAGGCGCCGGTCGTGGACCTGGGCGGGCGCATGAACTTCCCGAACAACCATCCGCTCTACCAATCGGGCAAGCGCGGGCTCATGCACGACGCCGACGTGGTCCTCCTGCTCGAGGTGGTGAACGCCTTCGGCCAGTTCAACTCCGTGGCCGACCCGTCGAAGAAGCTCACGCGCTTCGCGAACAAGGACGCCCGCGTCATCAACATCTCGATGCAGGACGTGTTCCTGCATTCCAACTACCAGGATTTCCAGCGCTACTGGCCGGCGGACCTCGCGATCAACGGAGATGCCGAGGCGAGCCTGCCCGCGCTCACGGACGAAGTGCGCCGTCTCGTGACCGACGATCGCAAGCGCGCGTTCGCGGAGCGCGGCGAGAAGCTCGGGCAAGCGCACGCCAAGGCGCGCCACAAGGCGCTCGAGGCGGCGGCGGTGGGCTGGGACGCGAGCCCCATCTCGACCGCGCGCATGTCCATGGAGCTGTGGGCCGTGATCAAGGACGAGCCGTGGTCGCTCGCGGTGAGCGACCGGCTCCAGACGCCGCGGCAACTGTGGAAGATCACCGAGCACTACCAGGCGCTGGGCGGCGCGGGCGCGCAGGGCGTGGGTTTCTGCGGCCCGGGCTCCCTCGGCGTGGCGCTCGCGAACAAGGCGAAGGGCCGCCTCACGGTGACGTTCCAGCCCGACGGCGACCTCCTGTATTCGCCCGGCGTGCTGTGGACCGCGGCGCACCATCGCATCCCCATCCTCTACGTGATGTTCAACAACCGCGCGTACCACCACGAGACGATGCATGTGCAGCGCATGGCGGGCGTGCACAACCGGGATGTGGGCCGCTCCTGGATCGGGACGACGATCAACGATCCGCCGGTGGATTTCGCGAAGCTCGCGCAGTCCTACGGCGTGTGGGGCGAAGGACCCATCACCGATCCCGCGCAACTCGCCGGCGCCTACCGCCGCGCCGTGGACGTGGTGAAGTCGGGCCTGCCGGCGCTGGTCGACGTGGTCTGCCAGGGCGCCTGACCACCCTCATCCCGACCTTCTCCCAAGGGAGAAGGCGCATTTCTCCCTCTCCCTTGGGAGAGGGCCGGGGAAAGGGTCAGTCTTTCAGCAGCGGAATCGCGCCCGCCTTGGGCCCGGGCTTGACCGACACCACATAGGCATAGATGTCGGCGAGGTCCTGCTCGCTCAAGGTCTGCGGCACGTAGCGCGGCATCGAGGCCCGTGGTTGGCGCACCTGGTGCGCGAACGCCTCCCACGGCAAGGGATGGGGTGCCAGCTGCGGGCCGTATCGGCTGCCCAGGCCCGCGGTGCCGTGGCACGTGTAGCACATGCCCTTCATGAAATGGTCCTTTCCGCGCGCGGCGTCTCCCGCCGGCGCCTGGGCGGCGACGGCGAACGACGCGGCGGCGAAAGCCCCGGCGATTGCGGCGACGATCGTTCTTTTCATGTTTCCTCCTCCTTTTGTTCGGCGATGCGCGCGGCCGCGGCGCCGCGCACCGCGGCGATCCTGCGCTCGGCGAGGGACATGAACCCTCCCGCCAGCAGGAACGCGCCGTTCGCCCAGAATACCGGCACCAGCCCGAACGCGGAACCCAGTCCGCCGAAGAGCACCGGCACCGCGATCTGGGTCAGCTTGTTCACCGTGAGGCGCATGCCGAGCGCTTCGCCGGAGCGGCCCTTCGGGGCGTGGTTGTAGGTGAGCATGATGGTGAGGGGCTGCGCGCACCCGAGCCCAATGCCCAGCAGGAAGGCGATGCCCGCGAGCAGGATCGCCTCGGAAACCAGCGGCACGAGGAAATACGTGATGCCGGCCATGAAGAGGGATGCGGTGAGCACGCCCACCTCGCCCAGTCGCCGGGACGCATGGTGCATGCCCAGGCGCACGATGAACGCCGCCACCGCGTAGCTGCTCATCACCAGCCCGATCTTCGAGGCGCTGAGGCCGATGGACCGCCCGTAGACCGGGAAATAGAACGTGAAGAGCTCGATCCCGGTGAGGGTCACGCCGCTCATGATGATCGTGCGGCGCAGCGCCGGGATGGCGAGGAGCTCGAGCGCTCCGCCGCCCGCGTCCCCCGCGGCCGGGACGACGCGCGCGGGCACGATCGAGGGCCGCACGAGGAGGATCGCCACCGGCACGAGGGACACGGCCGCGAGCAGCACGTGGGTGGGAGGGAACCCCCAGCCGTCGATGGAGAACCCCGCCATCGAAGGCCCCAGCAGCGCGGAGACGGATTGGCCCAGGGAGAAGGTCGAGAAGTTGCGCGTGCGCGTTTCCCCGTCGCCGAACGCACCGATCAGGTTGTGCACCGAGACGTGGAAGAAGATCTGTCCCAGGCCGATGCAGGCACCGCTCGCCACCAGCCCCGGGATGCCTTTCCAAGCAAGCGGAATCAGGATGCCCGTGGCGATCACGAGCGCGCCCCCGATCATGGGCGCGCGAACGCCGATGCGGTCCGACACCCGCCCCGCGTACACCGCGAGCAACAGCGGGAAGAGCGGGAACATCGCGCCGATCAGTCCCACCTGGAAGGAACTCGCGCCGTCGGCGAGCGCGGAGAGCGACACCAGCATCCTCGCCCCGCGCATGCTGATGCCCTGGAGCAGCGAGCAGAGGATCGCGAGGTAGACCATCAGGCGCGCATTCCGCTCTGAGGAACACAGTTCCAAAGCATGCGACGAGTATACTGGACGCCTCCCCGTATCCTTTCGCATCCCATGCCAGTCGGGCGCAACGATCCATGCCCCTGCGGCAGCGGCAGGAAATACAAGAAGTGCCACGGCGCGGTCATTCCCATCGCCTCGAAGGCCCGGCAATGAGGCGAATGCACGGCGTGCTGCGACGGCTGGGTGGTGGGTGTCGTCGAGGGCCACGAGATGAAGCCGGGGCAGCCGTGCTTCTTCCGCGCCGAGCACCATTGCTCCATCTACGAGCGCCGCCCCGAGCATCCCTGCCGCGACTTCGTGTGCGGCTGGCTGCGCGAGGGCAGTCCCTTCCCCGAGGATTTCCGACCCGACCGCCTGGGCGTCATGGTGATCCCCATGCGCTGGCGCGGGCGCGAGGCGTTCGTGCTGCGCTCCGCGGGCCGCGATCCCGACGAGGACCTGCTCGCGTGGATGCGCGACCTGAGCGCGCGCACCGGCTCGCCGTTCTTCTACGAGCGCGACGGCGGGCGCTACGGCTTCGGCCCGCCCGAGTTCCAGGCGGAGATGAGCGAGCGCGTCGCACGGGGCGAGGCGCTGTGGTGAGGGGACATACGCAAAGGCGCGCGTGCCATGGACCGTGAAGTCTTCGCGGCCCATTCGGCGGTGGAGGAACGGCACTGGTGGTTCGCGGCCCGCCGGCGGATCCTGCGCTCCGTGGTCGACGCCGTCACGCCGCGGGATCGCCGCAATGTGGTGCTCGACATCGGCTGCGGTGTGGGCGCGACGCTCGCCGCGTTCCAGCCCGACTACGGATGCATCGGCTACGACCCTTCGCCCGACGCGATCGAGTTCGGACGCCTGCGCCATCCGGGCATCGACCTGCGGGTGGGCATGGTGTCCGATGCGGCGAGCGCGGTCGCGAGCGTGGACGCGGTGCTCCTGAACGACGTGATCGAGCACGTGCCCGACGACCGCGCCTTGCTCGCGCAGGTGGCGGGCGCGATGCGTCCCGGCGTCGCGCTCGTGGTGACGGTGCCGGCGGACATGGCCCTCTGGAGTCCCCACGACGTGAGCCTCGGGCACTACCGGCGCTACGATCCGGAGATGCTGCGCGAGGCCGTGGCGGGCCTGCCGCTGGAGACCCTGTTCGTTTCCCATTTCAACGCGCGGCTCTATCCGCTGGTGCGCGCCGCGCGCTGGCTCGCGCGTCGGCGTGGCGCGGCAGCCGGCGCCGCGGGCACGGACCTGAAGCCCACCCCCGAGCCTGCGAACGCGCTCCTGCGATGGATCTTCCAGGGCGAAGGCGCGCGCCTGCTGCGCGGGATGCAAGGCAAGGCGGCGCCGTACGCGCGCGGCGTGAGCCTCATCGCGGTGTATCGACGCATCGCGGGTGCGGCTTCGTGAGCGACGTGGCGCGTTCGGGACACGCGATCCGGGGCTATCGCCTCGCGCTCGCCGCGCTGCTGGTGGCCTTCGCCGGGCTCGCGGGCACCGCGATGCTGCGCAATTCGACCACGTTCGACGAGATCCTCTTTCCGGCCGCGGGCGCCCGGGGCTTCCATACCGGCGACTTCAGACTCGTGGTGGACCATCCGCCGATCATGCAATACGTCTACGGATTCCCGGTGTGGCTCGCGGGCGCGCGCTATCCCGCCGAGGAGCCGGAGCATTGGGACTACGCGCTGCGCTACCCCTACGCGCAGGCGTTCTACTGGGGCGCGGGAAATTCCCCGGAGCGCATCGCGGCGGGCGCCCGGACGATCGCCGTGCTGCTGGGCACGTTGCTGGTGTTCGCGACCTTCGCGCTTTCCCGGCGCACGCTGGGCGACGGCGCCGCGTTGCTCGCCGCTACCCTGGTCGCGTTCCTTCCCGATGTGCTCGCCCATTCGGGCATCTCGTACAACGACGTGCCGCTCGCGTTGGCGCTCTTCGTGGCGGTGCACCTCGTGGACCGCGCCGCCCGTTCGCCCACTCCGGGCGCGGTGGCCGCGGCCTCGTTCGCGTCCGCGATCGCCGTGTGCGTGAAGTTCAGCGGCGCCATCGCGGGCCCGATCCTCGTGGTGCTGGTGGCGATCGAGGCGCTGTCGGGGCGCTGGCGCGATGCGCGGTGGCGGCGCTCCATCGCGCTCGGCATCCCCCTGTACTGCGCGATCGTCTACGCCACGCTGGTCGCGGTGTACCGGGGCGACTGGAGCCTCGCGCAGTTCTTCCAGGGGCTAGGCTACAACCTGAGCCACGCGTCCCACGGCAACGGCGGCATCCCGGCGGTCCTGCTGGGCAACCGCAGCACGACCGGCTGGTGGTATTTCTTTCCCGTGGCGTTCCTCCTGAAGACGCCGGCCGCGCTGCACGCGCTGTCGCTGATCGCGCTCACCGGCGCGTGGCTCGCGCTGCGCGGCCGCTCGGCGCGCGAGCTCCTGTCCCACCCGTCGCGCGCGTGGGCGGTCGCCGCGATCCTCTTCCTCGCCTCGGTCATGGCCACGCGGCTGAACATCGGCGTTCGCCACGCGCTGCCGATCATGCCGTTCGCGTGCGTGCTGGTGGCGCAGGGACTCGCGAGCGCATGGCGGCGCTCGGGCGTGGCGCTGCGCGGGGTCGTGGCGCTGCTCGTCGCGTGGAACGTGGCCTCGGTGACGGTCCACTATCCGTACTTCCTGCCTTACCTGAGCGAGTACGTCGCGGGGCGGATGGCGCCCTACGACACGCTGGTGGATTCGAACACCGACTGGGGCCAGGGACTCTTCGCGCTGCGCGACTACATGAAGGCTCGCGGCCTGGACACGATCTACCTGAGCTACTTCGGCTCCGCGCTGCCCGAGGGCTACGGCATCCGCTATGTGCCGATGCCCAGCTTCTTCGAGCTGCCGTCCCATCCGCTCGACCCGCAGCACCCGCCGCGCTACGCCGCGATCTCGGCCACCAACCTCGCGGGCAGCTACCTCGACGGCGATCCCTTCGCCGGCTTGCGGGGCCGCAGGCCCGTCGCCGTCGTTGCCGACGACCTCTGGATCTTCGAAGTCGCGCCTCCCGCGCGCTGAGGCGTGGTTTTCCTGTCGGCGGAACGTGGCGGCCGGATATTGACCCCGCTGCCGCCGCGACGCTATATAGCGTTGTCACCGGAAAGGCATTCCCATGGAAGAAACCATCGAGATGACCGTCAACGGGCGTAGCGCGAGCCTTCTAGCCGAGCCGTCCACGCCGCTGCTCTATGTCCTTCGCAATGATCTGGGGCTCGCGGGCCCGAAATTCGGATGCGGCCTCGGACAATGCGGAGCATGCACCGTGCATCTGGGCGGCGCCGCGGTGCGCTCGTGCATCACCCCCGTGGCATCCGCGCGCAACGCGACCGTCACCACGATCGAGGGACTCGCTCGCGCAGGCGCGCTGCACACCGTGCAGCAGGCGTTCATCGACGAGCAGGCGGCGCAGTGCGGCTACTGCATCAATGGATGGATCATGACGGCTGCGGCACTGCTCGACGCCGATCCGAACCTGGGCGAGGACCAGATCCGGCGCGGACTTTCGGGCCTCAAGTGCCGTTGCGGGACGCACATGAGCATCCTGCGCGCGGTGAAGCTCGCCGCCTCGCGCATGGCCGCCGCACGGAGGACCTGACCATGGGCCCTGATTTCGTCGTCACCCAGCGCGGCTTCACGCGGCGCGATTTCCTGAAGGGCGGCGGGGCCCTCGTGGTTTCGTTTGCAGTTCCCGGCTGCGCCACGCTCGCCGGGCCTGATACCGCCGCCGCGGAGTTTCCCCGGCCGGGCACGGCCTGGCCCGCGAAGGTGGATCCCGCGTTGCTCGATTCCTGGCTGCGCATCGCATCCGACGGCTCGGTTAGCGCGAGCGTGGGCAAGATCGAGGCGGGAATGGGCGTGGGCACCTCGTTTGCGCAGATCGTGGCCGAGGAGCTCGACGTTCCGCTCGAGCGCGTGACGATCGTCATGGGCGATACCGCGACCACCGTGAACCAGCGCGGAACCGGCTCCTCGAACGGCGTCATGAAGGGCGGGGAGGCGCTGCGCAAGGCCGGCGCGCAGGCACGCTCGACGCTGCTGGCGCTCGCTTCGTCGCGCCTCGGCGTTCCCGCGGCCGACCTGCGCGTGGACGAGGGAATCGTGTACGCGTCGGCGCAGCCTTCGAAGCGCGTGAGCTACGGCGAGCTGCTCGGCGACCGGCAGTTCCACGTGAAAGTGGAGAAGGATCCGCGCTGCAAGGATCCCAAGGAGTACCGCATCGTCGGCCGGCCGGTGGCGCGCATGGACATCGCGCCCAAGATGCGGGCCGAGTATCGCTATGCGGCGGACCTGCGCGTGCCCGGGATGCTGCATGGGCGCGTGATCCGCCCGCCGGAGGCGCACGCGCGGCTGCTGCACGTGGACGAGGACGCGTCGCTGCCCGGGCTCGTGCGCGTCGTGCGCAAGGGCGATTTCGTGGGCGTCGTGTGCGAGCGCGAGGAGCAGGCGATCGAGGCCGCGCGCCGGCTGCGGGTCGAATGGTCCCGTCCCGGGCCGCTCTACTGGGCGAGCTACGACGCGCTCTACGAGCACCTGCGCACGGGCCGCCCGAAGGTCAGCAAGAGCGAGGACGTGCACGGCGACGTGGAGGCGGCGCTCGCCGCGGCCGCGAGCCGGGTCGAGGCGCGCTACGAGTACCCGTTTCAGTCCCATGCGTCCATGGGCCCGGCCTGCGCGGTGGCCGACGTGCGCGACGGCGGCGCGATCGTATGGGCCGGAGGACAGAAGCCGTATCCCCTGCGCGGGGCCGTGGCGCAGCTCCTCGGGCTGCCCGCCGGGAAAGTGCGCGTGATCTGGATGCCGGGCCCGGGATCCTACGGCATGAACGACGCCGACGACTGTGCCATGGACGCCGCGCTGCTGTCGCACGCGGTGGGCCGTCCCGTGCGCCTGCAGTACATGCGCGCCGACGGCACCGGCTGGGACCCGAAGGGCCCGCCCGCCGCATTCCACCTGCGCGCCGGGCTCGATGGCGAAGGCAACGTCACCGCGTGGGACTACGATGCGCGCGGGTTCTCCGGGCAGCTGCGCCGCTCGGGCACCGACGTTCCCGGCCAATCGCTCGCCGGGCAGCTCATCGGCGGTTACCCGGCCGAGAGCCACGACGAGCACAAGTTCTCCGACGAGAGCTACGCATTCCCCGCGAAGCGCAAGGCGAGCCACATCCTGCCGTGGGACCAGTCGCTGGGCACGGCGCTGCGTACCGCGCACCTGCGCGATCCCGACGGGCCGTCCACCTGCTTCGCCTCGGAATCGTTCGTCGACGAGGTGGCCTACGCGGCCCAGGTCGATCCGGTGGAGTTCCGGCTACGCTACCTGAAGCAGGCTCGCGAGAAGGCGGTGGTGCGTGCCGCGGCGCAGAAGGCGCAATGGCGGCCGCGCACGAAGCCGCGGCGCGCGAAGGAGGGTGGATTGCTCGTGGGACAGGGGCTGTCGTACGCGCCGCGCCATGGCACGGTGGTCGCGATCGTGGCGGAAGTCGCGGTCGATCCGTCGAGCGGGCGCTACCGCGTGCGCCGCTTCACGGTCGCCCACGATTGCGGTTTCGTCGTGAATCCCCGCAGCCTCGCCGGCACGATCGAGGCGAACCTCATGCAGGCCATGAGCCGCGCGATGCACGAGGCCGTGCGCTTCGATCCCACGCGCGTGCTTTCGGTGGACTGGATCACCTATCCGGTCGTCGACATGATGGAAGTGCCCGATGCCGTGGACATCGTGATGCTGGGCAACGAGCCGGGTGCGAAGATCTACGGCGCCGGCGAGCCCAGCACGCGCCCGGTCGCCGCCGCGATCGCCAACGCCTTGCACGACGCCATCGGCGCTCCCGTGCGGCGCGTGCCGCTCACGCACGAGTCGGTGCTCGCCGCGATGCGCGGCTAGGCGGGAATCGCCGCGGTTTCTATTGCGGCTCGATCTTGGCGTCCTGGGCCACCTTGGCCCAGCGGGCGGTTTCGGTGCGGAAGTGCGCGGCGAGCTCGTCGGGAGTCATGGGGTCCGGCTCGAGACCGCGGTCGTGCAGGCGCTTGTCGATGGCGGGCTCGCGGATCACCGCGGAAATTTCGCGGTTGAGCAGCTCGACGGCCGCTTTCGGCGTGTGTTTCGGGGCCACGAACGAATACCACGTCGTGACCTGATAGCCGGGCACGGTGTCGGCGATGGCGGGCAGCTCGGGCATCTGCGGCGAGGGCCGGGCGCTGGAGACGCCGAGCCCGCGCAGCTTGCCGACGCGCACGTGGCCGAGCATCGAGGGCAGCGCGTTGAACATGTACTGCACGTTGCCGGCCAGCAGGTCGGCTACTCCTGGAGCGCTGCCCTTGTACGGGACCTGCACGGCGTCGATCCCGGTCATCTGGTTGAACATCGTGGCGGCGAGGCCCTGGGTGGTGACCTTGCCCAGGGAGGCGAAGTTGAGGGAGCCGGGCTTCGACCGCGCTAGGTCGATGAACTCGCGCACGGTCTTCGCGGGCACGCTCGGGTGCACCACGAGGACCAGGGGCGTGAAGCCGATCATCGCAACGGGCGAGAAGTCCTCGAGGGCATCGTAGGGCTTGCTCTTCATCCCGAGCGGCGCCATCACGAACACGGGGGTCGCGAGTCCCAGCGTGTATCCGTCGGGTTCCGAGTGCGCCACGATGCCCATTCCGATGGTATTGCTGCCCCCGCCGTGGTTCTCCACCACGACCGGCTGGTGCACGCGCTCGGACAGGCGCTGGCCCACGAGCCGGGCGAGGAGGTCCGCGCCGCCGCCCGCCGCGTAGGGCACGATGATGCGGATCGGCTTGTCCGGGAATGCCGCCGCGCCCTGGGCGAGCGCCGGTGACGCGAAGCCGATGGCGAGCGCGGCGAGTGCGGCCGCGAAGCGTTCAGGAGTGGGAATGGCCATCGTCGTCCTCGTGTTGGTGGGTGTGGGCGTGGCGATGGACGCCGGGAAACATCTCGCGCGCCGTGGGCGCCGCGGGACCGGCCCACTCCACGCCGCCTTTCTTGCGCGCGGCTTCGAAGAAATCCTCCCACGCGAGTCCGGAAGGATCGCGTGCCACCTCCAGCCGCTGGGCGAGGGCGGCGAGCACCAGCTTGCGGATGCGCCGTCCGTCCCAGCCCTCGCACATCGCGGCGAGCCGCGCGATGCGCTCGGTGTCGGCCGCCATCGGCTGCAGCGCGGGCCATTGCACGGCGAGCTCGCCCAGGGCGCTCTCCAGGATCTTCGCGATCGTCGCCGTGTCGGGCAGGGCGAAGCGCATCACCAGGTCCGCGCGGGACAGGAAGGCCTCGTCCACCGCCTCCATGAAATTGGTCGTCGTCACGAAGAGCACCGAGGGCAGGTTCCTCGCGATCTCGTCGATGCCCAGCAGCACCGCGTCGGTCGCGCGATGCACGTCGACCGGGTTGGCCTCGAAGGAAGCGCTCGAGCGGCGCACGGCGAAGCTCTCCACCTCGTCGATCAGCACCACGGTGAACGGCCGGCGCGCCGCGATCTCGGGAATGGTCTCGGTGAGAAGGCGCGTCACGTTGCGCTGGCTCTCGCCCAGCATGTCGCTCGGGAAGGCGTGGGGATTGATCTCGAGGAGCGTGGTGGAGCCCTCGTGGGCGAGCGCGAGTGCCGCCACCTGGGCGAGGCCGCGAGCCATGGTGGTCTTGCCCGTGCCCGGCGGGCCCGCGAGCACGATGAGCCCGTGGGGAAGCCCCGCGAGCATGGAAAGCTTGCGGCCGTGCCGCAGCACGAGCAGCGCCTGGGCGAGGAGCCGCTCCTTTACCGCGCGCGGCACGACGATGGCGTCCCAGTCCCGGTCGTGGTGCTCCGCGGGAAGCACGTGCATCGAGAGCACACCCGGGGGCAGTGCGGTTCGCGCGCGGTCCATCATTCGGGCCGCTTGTCGTCGGGCCACTGGATTTGGGAAAGCTCCTGCATGGACACCAGCGTGTCTTCCGCCTCCTCGAAGAGCACCATCGGGTCCATGAGCGCCCGCATGGTCTCGAGGATCGAGTCGAACATGTGGATGCGCACCAGCCGGCACTGGTTCTCCGGGTCGTCGTTGAAGTGCTGGTGCCAGAGGAAGTGGTCCACGACGATGAGGTCGCCCTTCTTCCATCGATGGTGCTCGCCCTTGTCCGGAGCGGTGCCGAGGAAGCTGTGGCCGTGGCCCTCGACCACGTAGAGCCAGGCTTCACCCGGGTGGCGGTGCAGCGACTGGGTCTTGCCGGGGGCGAACTGGATCATCACCTGGGTGAGTCCCGAGGCCTCGTTGCCGATGGCGCGGTCGTTCAGGAATTTCGTGCGCGTGCCGCGCGGCGTGGCGAGGATTTCCTGCTCGTCGTAGGGCGTGTGGATGCGCCCGCCGCGGCGCTTCTTCGTTTCCGCGGAAAGGCGCCGCAAGCGGCGCGAGTACGGATCGTCCCCCGCAGGGCCCTCGGAGAAAGCGGGGCGGGGAGGCAGCTTCGCGAACGGCTCGTGGCCGCGGTCCTCGATCAGGCTCATGCCGAGCGTCCATAGCGTGGGCTCGGAGGAATAGCTCATGAAGCGCCCGGGCTTCGCGCCGTCGTTGCCGTGGCGATGCCAGCTCCACGCGGGAATGTGGATCGCGTCCCACGCCTTCCAGTCGTACCTCACGCCGTCCACCTCGGTCCAGCCCGAGCCCTCGACCATGAAGAGGATCGCGTCCCAGGAATGGCGATGGATCGTGGTGGCGATGCCGGGGTCGACCTCGTGCACCAGCGCGTCGAGGCAGCGCGTGGGCCGGTCCCCGTCCCACCCCATGTAGACTCCCGTGCGCAGCCCCCGCGCCGTGGGCACGAGTGCCACGTCCTCGCGGCGGATCACGCTCTGGCGGTAGCTGCGCCATTCCTCGAGGAATTCCGCGCGCCGCTTCTTCTGGATGTGATAGTGGGTGGTGGTGGTGCGGGTCTTGGTGGACATCCGGGATTCCGTACGATGTTCTTTCAGGCAGAACATCGTTCCATTTGTTGCCGGTCGGCGAAGTTAAACATAGAATGCGCGGGAAGGTCAATTTCATCACGCCGGAGGATCGCGCCATGGGAAGGTCGCTCGTCGCCCTGTTGCTGTTCGTCGCACTGCCCATCGTCGCGCTCGCCGAGTCGCAGGCGAAGAACGAGGAGATCTATGGCTATCGCGGCGCCGACCGCGACACCCGCCTGGCCGAGGAGGCGAGGAAGGAGGGCACCCTGGTGCTCTACACCTCCCTCGCGCCCTCGGAATCCAAGCCGCTCTCGGCGGCGTTCGAGAAGAAGTACGGCGTGAAGGTGGATCTCTGGCGCGCGCTCTCCGACAAGGTGGTGCAGCGCACGATCGCGGAGTCCCAGGCCCACCGCAACTCCGTGGACGTGGTGGAGACCAACGGCCCCGAGATGGAGATGATCGCGCGCGAGAAGGTGCTGGCCGAGTTCTACACGCCGTACCTCGAGGACCTTCCCGCCGACGCGGTCCCGGCCCACCACCTGTGGCTGCCCGACCGCATGAACTACTTCGTAGTGGGATACAACACCAACCTGGTGAAGCGCTCCGAGATCCCCGCGACCTACGAGGGTTTCCTCGACCCGAAGTGGAAGGGGCGCATCGGGATCGAGGCGACGGACATGGAATGGATGGCCACGCTCGTGAAGAAGTGGGGCGAGGCCAAGGGCATGGACTATTTCCGCAAGCTGGCAGCCATGAAGCCGGACATGCGCAAGGGCCACGTGCTGCTCGCCAAGCTGGTGGCGGCGGGCGAGGTGCCGGTGGGCCTCACCATGTACAACAGCAACATCGAGACGCTCAAGCGCAAGGGCGAGCCCATCGACTTCGTGCCGGTGCAGCCCGTGGCCGCGCGACCCCAGGGCATCGGCGTGGCCCGGGAAGCACCCCATCCCCACGCCGCACTGCTCTTCGCCAACTTCGTGCTCTCGCCCGAGGGGCAGAAGCTCTACGAGAGCATGGGGCGCGTGCCGGCGAGCACGAAGGTGAAGAGCCACCTCAACAACTTTCCTTTCACCCTGATCGAGCCCGCCACGGTGCTCGAGGAGGCGGACAAGTGGGACAAGTTGTGGGACGAGCTGTTCTTCGCGAAATAGGCCGCGGACCGCGCCGATGCAGATCCTGCCCACCCACTGGCTTTCGCTCGTAGCGGTGGTCTTCCTGCTGGGCCTCAAGCACGGACTGGATCCCGACCACCTCGCCGCCATCGACGGCCTCACGCGCTTCAACGCCGCTCGCCGGCCGCGCCTCGCCCGCTGGTCGGGCCTGCTCTTCTCCGCCGGGCACGGCGTGGTGGTGACGCTGGTGGCGATCGTGGTGGCTACCGTGGCATTCGACTGGAAGGCTCCGCAATGGCTCGAGGGCGCGGGAACCTGGATCTCGATCGCGTTCCTCACGCTGCTGGGGATCGCCAATCTCGCCGTGGTGATGCGCACTCCGCGCGGCCAGGTGGTGCGCCCCGCGGGACTGCGCAGCCGCGCCTTCGAGCGCCTCACCCGCGCCGAGCACCCGGTGCTCATCGCCGCGGTGGGCGCCGCGTTCGCGCTTTCCTTCGACACCATCAGCCAGGCCGTGCTCTTCTCGCTCACCGGCTCCCACCTCGCGGGCTGGGCATTCGCCGCGGGGCTGGGCGTGATCTTCACCGCCGGCATGATGGCCACCGATTCCCTCAACGGCCTGTGGGTGAGCCACCTCGTGCGCTCGGCCGATGCCCGGGCCGCGGCCGCCTCGCGCGTCATGAGCCTCGCCATCGCGCTGGTGGCACTCGCCATCGCCGCCCTGGCACTCGCCCGCCGCCTGCTGCCCGGGCTCGACGAGCGCATGGCCTCGTGGGGCGTGGGCCTGGGTGTCGCCGTCCTCCTTGCGGTGGCCGCTGCCTATGCCGCGGCACTGCGCCTCGCGAAAGCCTCGCCATGGAACGCGTGAAGAAACCCAAGCCGAAGCGCATGCGCCTGTCTTCGGTCGCCAACTCGCTGCGGCTCACGAAGGCGTTCTCGGAGAGCGAATACGAGATGGGCATCAGCGCGCTCGCCACCCGCCTGGGTCTCGCCAAGAGCACGGTGCATCGCCTCGCGACCACCCTCGTCGAGTACGACTTCCTCGAGCAGAACCGGGAGACGGGCAAGTACCGCCTGGGGCTCGCCCTCTTCGAGCTGGGCACGCTCGTGCGGCGCAAGATGGACGCCGCCTCGGAGGCCCAGGGCGAGATCCACGCCCTGGCCGATGCGAGCGGGGAGACGGTGCAGCTCGCTATCCTCGACCACCTGAGCGTGCTCTACATCCGCATCCGCGAAAGCCGCCAGGCGGTGCGCATGTCCTCGGGACTGGGCTCGCGCGCTCCCGCCCACTGCACGAGCGTGGGCAAGGCGCTGCTCGCCTACCAGCCCGCGGAGCTGGTGCAGCAGATCATCGACCAGGGACTGAAGCGCTACACGGTGAACACGATCGTCGAGCGCGAGGCGCTGCTGGCCGAGCTCGCCTCGATCCGCGCCAAGGGCTACGCCATCGACGACGAGGAGATCGAGGTGGGCCTGCGCTGCGTGGCCGCCCCGATCCGCGACCACAGCGGGCACGTGGTGGCCGCGATCAGCGTCGCCGCACCGATGCAGCGCATGAGCAGGAAGATGGTCCAGACCACGATTCCTTCCGTGGTCGCCGCCGCCGACGCGATATCGCGCCGGCTGGGCTTCATGCCGTCCCTTTCCAACGCCATGATGGCGGAGTGATGCCGGCGGTCCGCATCGAGGGGGGGGCCGAGTACGCCTGCGCCGAAGACGACACTCTGCTGCGCGCGGGGCTGCGCGCCGGGCTGGGATTTCCCTACGAGTGCAACGCCGGGTCGTGCGGCACGTGCAAGGTGGAGCTCCTCGCGGGCGCGATTTCCTCGCTGCGGCCGGACGCCCCCGGGCTCGCCGAGCGCGATCGCGCCAAGAACCGCGTCCTCGCATGCCAGGCACGTCCCACGGCGGATTGCGCGATCAAGGTCCGGCTGCGCCCGGAGAACGTTCCGGTGCACCGCCCGGCGCGTTTCCTGGCCACGCTCGCGGGATGGCGCGACCTCACCCACGACATGCGCTAGTTCCGCTTCCGGGCGGCGCCGGGCGCGCCCGGATTCCTGCCCGGCCAGTACGCGCTCTTCTACCTGCCGGGCCTCGCCGCGCCGCGCACCTACTCGATGTCCAACGTGGACGACGGCAACGGCACGTGGGAATTCATCGTGCGCCGGGTTCCCGGTGGCACGGGGACGGTGACGCTCTTCGACAAGATCGCCGTGGGC
>JAAOZZ010000336.1 GCA_012274175.1 Betaproteobacteria bacterium | reverse complement strand
GCTGGAGCGCCTGGCGGGCATCGAATTGCGCGCGAACGGGGGAGCGGGCCAGCCCGAGGGCATCTTCATCCGCGGCGCCAGTTCCGCGGAAACCCTCGTGCTCGTGGACGGGCTGCGCGTGGGCTCGGCGACGACGGGCATCACTGCCATCGAGGACATCCCCCTCGACATGATCGAGCGCATCGAGGTGGTGAAGGGCCCGATGTCGAGCCTGTACGGGTCGGGCGCGGCGGGGGGCGTGATCCAGGTGTTCACCCGCGGCAAGTCGGTGCCCCACTTCTTCGCCGGCGCGGGATACGGGACCGACAACGACCGGCGGGCGTCGGCCGGGATCGCGACCGCCGACGCCACCGACGATCTCTCGCTGTCGATGGGAGTGCGCAAGGCCGACGCGCGCAGCGCGACCAATCCACGCTCGCCCCTTTACTATCCCGACCGCGACCCGTACGAAAACGGCTTCGCGAACGTCCACGCCGCGCACCGCATGTGGACCGGAGAAACCCTCGCGCTCGACGCCTTCGTGTCGCGCTCGCGCACGCGCTACGACAACGGCGCTCCCCTCGACGGCTCCTCCCCCGACGATCGAAGCGACCGCACGCTCGCGGGTGCGCGCCTGAGCAGCTCCACGCTCTTCGCGTCGTGGTGGGCGAGCCGCATCGTCCTGGGCCACGGCCGCGACAACCTGGTCTTCCACGGCCAGGATCCCGCGCGCTTCGAGACGCGCCAGGACCAGGCATCATGGATCAACGAGTTTTCCATCACCCAGGGTTCCGTGGTCGTGGGCGCGGAGGCCGTGCGCGAAACGGTGTCGCCGGATACGTTCACGTCCGGCCGCCGCGACACCACCTCCGCTTTCGCGTCCGTGCGCCAGGATCTCGACGGCCAGCAGCTCGAGGCGAGCGCGCGCAGGGACGACACGGACGCGTTCGGCACGCGCAACACCGGGAGCCTCACCTACGGCGTGGACTGGCCGTCGGTGGCGCGCATCAGCGTCACGTGGGCCCGCGGCTACCGCATCCCCACGTTCAACGACCTGTACGGGCCGATCGTCCCCGGATTCGCACCGAACCCGGGCCTGCAGCCCGAGACGAGCCGCAGCCGCGAGGTGGCGGTGCGCAGTCCCGCCGCCGCCGCGCTGCAATGGAGCCTCACCGCGTTCGACAACCGCATGGAGGACCTCATCGTGTACAGCCCCTCGGCGGCGACGGTGCTCAACGTGGATCGCGCGCGCGTGCGCGGCGTCGAGGCGGCGGCGAGCGCGACCTGGGCGAAGGTGCGCTGGAGGGCGGCGTTCACCGCCCAGCGCCCGCGCGACGAGGCGAGCGGCCTCCGGCTCCAGGGGCGCGCCGAGCGCTTCGGCACCTTCGGGGCCACGCGCGCGTTCGGGGCATGGACCGCGGGCTTCACGATGCTCGCGAGCGGCGCGCGATTCGATTCGGCCGACGAGTCGCCCGGCTCGCGCCTGCCGGGCTACGCGGTCGTGGATGCGCGCGTGCGCTACGACTTCGACCCGCACTGGTCCCTCGAGCTCACGGCCACCAACCTCGGGGACCGGCGCTACGAGAGCGCCGTGGGCTACGACGCGCCGCGGCGGGGCGCCTTCCTGAACCTGCGCTTCGAGGCGTACTGAGCCTTCAACCCGCGCGGATATAGTGGCCGCGGGCCGCGAAGCTCGCGCCGAACTTGGCCTCGCGCTCGCGGTCGTGAACCAGCATCCCGGGGGCTTCATCGAGGTATTCCCGGATCGCCTCCATAGGGCCGGGGCCATGCTCGGGGCGCACCGGGTGGCCATTCACGATGGTGTCCTCGACCACGAGATAGTCGTCCTGGCGCAGCCTCGGGACCCACGCGCGAAGCTCGCGCAGCACGTGGTCGCGGGAATGGTCCGAATCGAGGATGAGGAAAAGCGCCCCGCGCTCGGGGGGCAGCAGGCCGAGGGCGCGCTCCACCATCGCGGGATCCGCGCTGTCGCCCAGCAGGAAATGCACGCCCTCGCAGGCCGCGATCTGCCGCGATGCGCGATCGACGTCGATCGAGACCACGGGTCCCCGCGCCCTGCGCGCGGCGAGCGTCTCGGCGAAGAAGACCGCGGAGCCGCCGTGGCGCGTCCCGGTCTCGATCACGTGCTCGATGCGCCGCTCGAAGATGATCTCCTGGTAGTTCCAGACGTCGCTCGGCAGCTTGAGGGTGCGCACGCCGTGCCAGGTCATGTTCTTCCACACGTTGGCCTCGTGGAACCAGCGCACGTACGCTTCTCCCTCGGGCGTCATGTTGAGGTCGTCGAAGGGCTTGGGCGCGCTCACGGCCTGGTTCCCACGACCCGCATGTCGCGCGGCTCGCGCAGCTTGAATTGCGCCGGCTCCTGGCGCACGTCGGCGAGGCCCACCTCGGCGAGGAGCGAGCGCAGGGATTCCGGCGTGTATCCCCAGCGGTGGATCATGAGGGGATCCTTCCACTGCGGGTCCCCGTAGAAGACCCACATGGTGCGCTGCCCGCCCTGGTCTTCGCGCGAGAACTTTTCGGGGTCCTGCAGGAAGGTCTGGCAGGCGCTCAGGATGTTGGGGCATTCCACGATCATCCGGCCCCCGGGCTTGAGCACCCGCACCCATTCGCGCAGCACGTCGCGGATCTCCCAGCGCCAGAAGTGCTCCACCACGTGCACCGAGAGTATCTCGTCGGCGCTCCCGTCGGCGAACGGGGTGAGGTCGTGCAGGTCGCAGATCACGTCGGGCTTCATGCCTGCGCGCGCCTCCACGACATCGACGTTCACGTAGCCGGGGAGGATCTTGTCGCCGCATCCGAGGTTCAAGCGCAGCGGTCGCTGGGCAACATCGCCCAGCGCGAGCGCCCACTGCCGGCCGCATTCGAACGCGGAGTGCGAGCGCGAGATGCGCCGCTGCGCTTCCCGGATGCGGTCCTGCACGAGCGCGGGATCCGCGAGTGCCTCCATCACGCCGCGCTCGAGGCCCTGGCCG
>JAAOZZ010000335.1 GCA_012274175.1 Betaproteobacteria bacterium | reverse complement strand
GCCCTGGGTCTCCTGCGGGAAGGCGAGCTTCTCGCGCAGCTCCAGGGGGGCGCTGTGATGGTTGATCCCGATGACGTGCAGAGGCATGGCAGCCGAAAATTATAGCAGCCGGCCCGCGCGGGCCCGCGCGGCCCTCCGCGCGGCCCGGGGGTTGTTGGTATGATGGACGCAAACTTTACAAACAAAACGCAAAAGGCGCATTATGGTCCTGATTTAACGGGAACTTTCCAGGGGCTTTCCAGAGCTTTCATGGCCGCGCAACCGACCCATTTCAGCGCCCTCGGGCGCGCGCTCGTCCAGCAGGGCCGCCTCGTGCAGGCCGACGCCAACGCCATCCAGGCGGAGGCGACGCGTTCGGGCATCACCTTCATCCAGCAGCTCGTCGTGTCGAAGAAGCTCTCCGCCAAGGAGGTCTCGCTCTTCGCCGCGCAGACGTTCGGTTATCCGCTGCTCGACCTGAACGCGGTTGACGTGGATCAGCTTCCGCTCAACCTGATCGACAGCAAGATCATCATGAACCACCGGGTGATCGCGCTCGGCAAGCGCGGCAACCGGGTGTTCGTGGCCATGTCGGACCCCTCCAACGAGCAGGTCCTGCAGGAAGTGAAGTTCGCCACCGGCATGACGATGGAGCCGGTGGTGGTCGAGGACGACAAGCTCGCGCTCATCGTGCGCAAGCTCACCGACTCGACCGCCAAGTCCCTCGAGGCGGCCACCGAGGACGTGGACCTCTCGGGGATGGAGATCACCGACGGCGAGGCGCAGCCCGACGTCGTGATGGAGGACATCGACGACGCCCCGGTGGTGAAGTACGTGCAGAAGATCCTGCTCGACGCGATCAACGGCGGGGCCTCCGACATCCACTTCGAGCCCTACGAGAAGTTCTACCGCATCCGCTACCGCACCGACGGCATCCTCTACGACGTGGCGCAGCCCCCGCTCGCCATCAAGGAGAAGATCGCCTCGCGCATCAAGGTCGTCTCCCGGCTCGACATCTCGGAAAAGCGCGTGCCCCAGGACGGGCGCATGAAGATGACGCTGTCCAAGACGCGCGCGATCGACTTCCGGGTCTCCACGCTGCCCACGCTCTTCGGCGAGAAGATCTGCATGCGCATCCTCGACCCGTCGAGCGCCACGCTCGGCATCGAAGCCCTGGGCTACGAGCCCGAACAGAAGGAGCACCTCCTGCGCGCCATCGGCCGCCCCTACGGCATGGTGCTGGTCACCGGGCCGACGGGCTCGGGCAAGACGGTCTCGCTCTACACGTGCCTCAACATCCTGAACAAGCCCGGCATCAACATCTCCACCGCGGAGGACCCCGCGGAGATCAACCTGCCGGGAGTGAACCAGGTCAACGTGAACGACAAGCAGGGCCTCACCTTCGCGGTGGCGCTGAAGGCCTTCCTGCGCCAGGACCCGGACATCATCATGGTGGGCGAGATCCGCGACCTGGAGACGGGCGAGATCTCCATCAAGGCGGCGCAGACGGGCCACATGGTGCTCTCGACGCTGCACACCAACGACGCCCCGGCCACGCTCTCGCGCCTCATGAACATGGGGATCGCGCCGTTCAACATCGCCTCGAGCGTGATCCTCGTCACGGCCCAGCGCCTCGCCCGCAAGCTCTGCTCGTGCAAGAGGCCGGAGGACATCCCGGAGGAGGCGCTGCTGAGGGCCGGGTTCAAGGAGGAAGACCTCGACGGCACCTGGCAGCCCTTCGGTCCCGCCGGGTGCGACATATGCAAGAATACCGGCTACAAGGGGCGGCTCGGAATCTACCAGGTGATGCCCATCACGGACGAGATGGCGCGCATCATCATGAAGAACGGTACGGCCATCGACCTCGCGGACCAGGCCAGGCGCGAGGGTGTCAACGACCTGCGGCAATCGGGGCTCATCAAGGTGAAGAAGGGACTCACGTCGCTCGAGGAGATCGAGGCCGTGACCAACGAGTAGGGAGATCGACATGGCAGCTGTGGCGAAGCGCGACAAGGACGTCAAGCTCTACAACTACTCCTGGGTCGGGAAGGACAAGACGGGCAAGACGCTGCGCGGCGAGGTGCGCGCGGGCGGCGAGCACGTCGTGCTGGCGCAGCTGCGCCGCCAGGGCATCCAGGTTACCGGGGTCAAGAAGACCTCCACCCGCGGGGGCAAGAAGATCACCGAGAAGGACATCACGATCTTCACGCGCCAGCTCGCGGTGATGATGAGGGCGGGAGTGCCGCTGCTGCAGGCCTTCGACATCGTGGGGCGCGGTCACGGCAACCCGTCGGTGGGCAAGCTGCTGCTCGACATCAAGACCGACGTGGAGACGGGCTCCTCGCTCTCCCAGGCGTTTCGCAAGTATCCCGCCTATTTCGACAACCTGTTCTGCAACCTGGTGGGCGCGGGCGAGGCGGCGGGCATCCTGGACACCCTCCTCGAGCGCCTCGCCACCTACAAGGAGAAGATCCTCGCCATCAAGGGCAAGATCAAGGGCGCGCTCTTCTACCCGGTGGCGGTGATGGTGGTGGCCACCGTGGTGGTGGCGGTGATCATGATCTTCGTGATCCCGGTGTTCAAGGACCTCTTCAAGAGCTTCGGCGCGGACCTGCCGGCCCCGACCCAGATCGTGATGGCCGCGTCGGACTTCTTCGTGGGCAACTGGTTCTACCTGCTGGTGGGCTCCATAGGCAGCGTCACCGCGTTCGTCTACACGAAGAAGCGCTCGCTCACGATGCAGCGGGCGCTGGACCGGCTGATCCTGCGCCTGCCGGTGTTCGGCGACGTGATCCGCAAGGCGGCGATCGCGCGCTGGTGCCGCACGCTCGCCACCATGTTCGCCGCGGGCGTGCCCCTGGTCGAGTCCCTCGACTCGGTGGCGGGGGCGGCGGGAAATTACGTGTACTACGAGGCCACGAAGAAAATCCAGAACGAGGTCTCCACGGGCACCGGACTCACCGCCGCCATGACCAATACGGGCGTGTTTCCCAACATGGTGCTGCAGATGTGCGCCATCGGCGAGGAATCCGGCTCGCTCGACGCGATGCTGAGCAAGGTGGCCGACTTCTTCGAGCAGGAGGTGGACGACGCGGTCGATTCTCTGTCCTCGCTGATGGAGCCCATGATCATGGTGGTGCTGGGCGTGCTGATCGGCGGCATCGTGGTCGCCATGTACCTCCCGATCTTCAAGATGGGAGAGGCGGTCTAGGGCCAGGCCGGCTTGCGGCGAAGGCATCGGGCGCGGGGAGCGATCCTCGCGCCCGGTCGTTTCCGCACCCCCCATCGACGACATGGATTTCCTTTCCGTCCTGCAGAACTCGACCCCGTGGCTTGCCGCCGCCGCCGGCGTGGCGGGACTATGCATCGGCTCCTTCCTGAACGTGGTGATCCACCGCCTGCCGCGCATGATGGAGGCGCAATGGCGCTCGGAATGCGCCGCCCTCGAGGGGCGCGACGCCCCCGTGGAGGAGACGCTCAACCTCATGACGCCGCGCTCGCGCTGCCCTTCGTGCGGCACGCCCATCACGGCATGGCAGAACATCCCGCTCGCGAGCTGGCTCGCCCTTCGCGGGCGCTGCGCGGCGTGCAAGGCGCCGATCAGCGCGCGCTATCCCGCGGTCGAGCTGCTCGCCGCAGCCCTGGCGGTGATGATGTCCGTACGCTTCGGGTACTCGGCGGCGCTCGCGTTCGCGCTCGTGTACGGCTGGGCGCTGCTCGCGCTCACGTTCATCGATTTCGACACGCAGCTGCTGCCTGACGACATCACGCTGCCGCTGCTGTGGCTGGGGCTCATCGCCAATTCAGCGGGCCTCTTCACCGACCTGCGCTCGGCGGTCCTGGGGGCGGTGGCGGGCTACCTCGTGCTGTGGGCCGTCTACTGGGGCTTCCGGCTCCTCGCGAAGAAGGAAGGCATGGGCTACGGAGACTTCAAGCTGCTCGCGGCCGTCGGGGCCTGGACCGGCTGGCAGGTCCTTCCCGTCGTGATCGTGGTATCGGCGGGGCTGGGCGCGGTGCTGGGCTCGATCGCGCTCTGGATCGCCAAGCGCGGGAGCGACACGCGCATCCCCTTCGGGCCGTACCTGGCCCTGGGCGGCATCGTGGGGCTGCTCTGGGGCCGCACGGCGGTCGTGGCCTGGCTGGGGCACTTTCCGGCGTGAGCTTCACCGTCGGTCTCACCGGCGGCATCGGCTCCGGCAAGACGACGGTCGCCGGGCGCTTCGCCGCGCTCGGAGCGGGCGTGGTGGACACCGACGAGATCTCGCGCCGCCTCACGGGACCGGGCGGGGAGGCGATGGGGCCCCTGCGGGAGGCTTTCGGGGCGCGCTTCGTGGCGCCCGGCGGCGGGCTCGACCGCGCCGCGATGCGCGCGCTCGCCTTCGAGGATCCCGGCGCCCGCGCGCGCCTCGAATCGATCCTGCATCCGGCCATCCGGGCCGAGGCCGATCGCGCCCTCGCCGCGTGCCGCGCACCCTACGCGTTGCTGGTGGTGCCGCTGCTGTTCGAGACCGGCGGCTACCGCGATCGCGTCGGGCGCACGCTCGCGGTCGATTGCGACGAGGCGCTCCAGGAAAGGCGAGCGGCGGCGCGCTCCGGTCTCGCCGGGCGCGAGGTGCGCGCCATCATGTCGGCCCAGTGGCCGCGATGGCGCCGGCTCCAGGCGGCAGACGACGTGGTGTGGAACGGCGCGGACCCGGGAGCGCTCGACGCGCAATGCGCGCGGCTGCACCGCGATTACGTCGCGCGCGGCGCGCTCGCGGACTGAAACATTTGTCAAGGCCGGTCCATTGCTCCACAATCCCGCCCAACCCAAGGCGGGGTCCGTGATCACCTACGAATATCCCCTCAATGAGCGCGTGCGCACGCTGCTGCGCCTCGAGGACCTCTACGACCGAGTGAGCTTCTTCCTCGACAAGGAAAGCGCCCACGACCACCATGCCTGCCTCACGGGAATGTTCGAGATCCTCGAGGTGGCGAGCCGGGCGGACCTCAAGAGCGACCTGCTGCAGGAGCTCGACCGCCAGCGCACCTTCCTCGAGGCGCTGAGGAGCAACCCCGCGATCTCGGAGGAGAAGCTCGACGGCGTGGTGGGGGAGATCGACCGCGCCTTCGCCAACCTGCACGCGACCTCCGGGAAGACCGGCCAGGGCCTGCGCGAGAACGAGTGGCTCATGTCCATCAAGCAGCGCGCGAGCATTCCGGGCGGCACGAGCGAATTCGACCTGCCCTCGTACCACCACTGGCTGCACCACCCTGCGCGCCGGCGCCGCGAGGACCTCGCCGGGTGGCTGCAGCCGCTGCTGCCGGTCCACGCGGCGCTTTCCATCGTGCTGCGGGTGCTGCGCGAGAGCGGGCGCACGGTCTCGCTCATGGCCTTCCAGGGCGTCTACCAGCAGACCCCGGCGGAGAAGCCGGCGCAGATGCTGCGCCTCGCGCTCGCCGACGAGCTGCCGTGCGTGCCCGAGATCAGCGCCAACAAGTACGCCCTGAACGTGCGCTTCCTGCTTCCCGAGGGCGTGCAGAAGAGCAAGGTGTTCGAGCAGGACGTTCCCTTCGAGCTCGCCTTCTGCAACCTGTGAGCCAGTCGCCGGGAGTTTCCCCCAGCGTCGAGTGCCCCACCTGCGGAGCCCGGACCGTCTTTGCGCCGTCCAATCCCTGGCGGCCCTTTTGCTCGGCGCGCTGCAGGCGCACCGACCTGGGCGCGTGGGCCTCGGAGTCGTACCGGATTCCCGCCAAGCCCGACGAGGACGACGCCGGAACCGAATCGCAAGACCCTGAAAGCTGAGCCCATTTCACGCCGTTTTGCGCGCGGGCGCACGCTCGGCTAAAATGACGCGGTTTTAGGAGCGGCATCTTCAGGTGGTTCCCGAGCTCGATCTCCCGCCCTACGTCCACCTGTCGGTTCCCAACCGTTCCCTGGGTCCCGCCGGGCGGCGTTGGGTTCTCGGGCTGATCGCGGCGACGACGCTCGGTGTCGCGGCGGGGGCAGCCGCCTTGGGTGCGTGGCCGGTGATGCCGTTCGCCGGCCTGGAGGTGGCGCTCGTGGCGCTCGCGTTTCGCGTGGTGCAGTCGCACGACGAGGATTACGAGCGACTCGAGATCGGCGAGCATGAGGTGCGGCTGGAGGCCCGGGAAGCGCAACGCGTCACGCGCTTCGTCGCGAACCGGCCGTGGGCCCGGGTCGTCGTGCGCGACCGGGGCTTCGTTTGCACGCTGCGCCTGGCCTACGCCGGCCGCGCGGTGCCGCTGGGGAGGTTGCTGTCGGATGAGGGGCGGCGGGAGTTCGCGGAGCGTCTTCGCGAGCGCATCCCCGTCACAGCAAAATGACTGGGGGAGTCCCGGGCCGCATCGGGACGACTTCCGGATAACATTAAGGTCTGGCCATGCTTCTGAAACACCTGCGCGCCGTTATCGCATTTCCCGCGGTCCTTGCCGCGAGCCTTCCGACGCTCGCCTCGTACGACGTGGACATCCTCACGCCGGTCACGCCGATGTCCCGCGACGCCTACAACCTGCATTGGGGAATCATGTGGGTATGCCTGGGCATCTTCATCGTCGTGTTCGGCGCGATGTTCTGGTCGATCTTCAAGCACCGCAAGAGCGCGGGCGCCAAGGCCGCCCAGTTCCACGAGAACACGACCATCGAGGTGATCTGGACGATCGTCCCGCTCGTCGTGCTCGTGGGCATGGCCTATCCCGCCACCAGGACCATGATCGAGATGAAGGACCCGTCGGGCTCCGACATGGCGATCAAGGTCACGGCCTACCAGTGGCGCTGGGAATACGACTACCAGCAGGACGGCATCAAGCTCATCTCCAACCTGTCCACGCCCCGCGACCAGATCGACAACTACGGCGGCAAGGGCGCGCCGAAGAACGACAACTACCTGCTCGAGGTCGACCAACCCATGGTGGTGCCGGCCGGCAAGAAGGTGCGCCTGCTCATCACCTCCGGCGACGTGATCCACGGCTGGTACGTGCCGCAGCTGGGCGTGAACCAGTACGGCATTCCCGGATTCGTGAAGGACTCGTGGTTCGAGATCGACAAGCCGGGCACCTATCGCGGGCAGTGCAGCCAGATCTGCGGCAAGGAACATGGCTTCATGCCCATCGTGGTCGTGGCCAAGTCGCCCGAGGACTACGCCGCGTGGGTGAAGGAGGAAAAGGCGATGATGCCGCAGCCGGCGCCCGCGCAGGCCGAGGCGCCCGCCACCCAGGTCGCCGCCGCGGCTCCGGCCGGGAACCCGAACAAGAAGTGGACGCTGGACGAGCTCAAGTCGAACGGCGAGAAGGTGTTCGCCGCCAACTGTGCCGCGTGCCACCAGCTCACCGGCAAGGGCGTGCCCGGCGCATTCCCGGCGCTCGACGGCTCCAAGGTCGCGACCGGGCCCAAGGCCGTGCACATGGCCACCGTGCTCAAGGGCCGCCCCGGAACCGCGATGGCCTCGTTCGCGCGGCTCACCGACACGGAGCTCGCCGAAGTCATCACCTACGAGCGCAACGCCTGGGGCAACAAGACGGGCGATGCGATCCAGCCCTCCGAGATCGCCGCCGCCCGCAAGGCGCCCTGACCCAACCGAACCCGAGATAGAGAAAGCGAAGCCGCCATGAGCACCGTCACCCACGCTCCCGATTATCCTCACGGAGAGGCCCACGAGCACCACGGGCCGCCGCACGGCATCACCCGGTGGCTCTACACCACCAACCACAAGGACATCGGCACGATGTACCTCGTGTTCTCGTGCGTGATGTTCTTCGTGGGCGGCACGATGGCGATGCTGATCCGCGCCGAGCTCTTCGAGCCGGGGCTGCAGCTTTTCAATCCGCAGTTCTTCAATTCGCTCACCACCGTGCACGGCCTGGTGATGATCTTCGGGGCGATCATGCCGGCCTTCGTGGGCTTCGCGAACTGGCTGGTGCCGATGCAGATCGGCGCCGCGGACATGGCCTTCCCGCGGATGAACAACTGGAGCTTCTGGCTGCTGATCCCCGCCGGGACCCTGCTGCTGGGCTCGTTCCTCGCCCCGGGCGGCGCGATCGCCACGGGCTGGACGCTTTATCCGCCGCTGTCG
>JAAOZZ010000334.1 GCA_012274175.1 Betaproteobacteria bacterium | reverse complement strand
GAGCTTGAAGTGGGTCTTCGGGGGCGTCGCCTTGCTCGCGCTCGTGGCGGGCGCCGCACTGTGGCTGGGTTCCGGCCGCCCCGACCCGATCTCTGCCTCGGAAGTGGCTCCCGCCACTCTCTACGCGGCTACTTTCCTCGATGCCGAAGGCAGGCCCCAGGCGCTTGGGCGCTACCAGGGCAAGGTCCTGGTACTCAATTTCTGGGCCACCTGGTGCGCGCCCTGCCGGCAGGAAATGCCCGCGTTTTCCAGGCTGCAAAAGCAGTGGGAGGGACGCGGGGTTCAATTCGTCGGTATTGCCAACGACGATCCGCGAAACGTGGCGCGGTTCGGCAAGGAATTGGGCATCGCGTATCCCCTGTTGACCGGGGGCGAGGAAGTCAGCGTCCTTTCGAGGCGGCTGGGAAATAGGTCGGCGGTGCTTCCTCATACCGTGATTTTCGACCGCGATGGACGGGTGCTCGAGGAGCAAGTAGGCCCTTACTCCGAGTCCGTCCTCACTAAAAAACTGGCGAAATACACTGGAGTTGAGGGATGAAAATTCCTGAACGCCGGCGAACTGTATCGAAACGTTAAGGATTTGCAACGGCCAGCCAAGAGCAGCATGGCCGCCAAGCGGAAAGCGTGCCCGATGCAGCGTCGCCCCGAGTGAGCTACTGTCGCCGCTGAGGCGAACATCGCCAAAAACTGGACATCTTCGGCGGAAATGCGGCAAACTCGCCGGCCATGTCAAAGCTCCTCGTCATCCACGGCCCGAATCTGAACCTTCTGGGCGAGCGGGAAACACAACACTACGGTGCACAGACTCTCGCATCCATCGACCGGCGGCTGGTAGAGGAAGGCCGGCGCACGGGAGTGGAAGTCGTGACCTTCCAGAGCAACGCCGAAGCACCCCTCATCGATCGCATCCATGGGGCGAAGGGCGACGGAACCCGCTTCATCATCATCAACCCGGCCGCCTTCACCCACACGAGCGTGGCGCTCCGGGATGCCCTCGCGGCCGTGAAGATCCCGTTCATCGAGGTGCACCTTTCCAACGTCCACGCACGCGAGGCGTTTCGAAAACATTCGTACTTCTCGGACCTCGCGGCGGGGGTCATCACGGGCCTGGGCCCCATGGTCTACGACCTGGCGCTCGAGGCGGCCACGCGCCTGCTGCAGGACAAGGCGAGCTGAGGAAAGCGGCCCATGGACCTCCGGAAGCTGAAGAAGCTGATCGACCTCGTCCAGGAATCCGGGATCGGCGAGATCGAGATCACGGAAGGCGAGGAGAAGGTTCGCATCAGCCGCCAGGGCCCCGGGGGCACCCCGGTGATCCTGACCTCCCCCGCGATGCAGGTACCGCTCTCAGGCCCCTCCTCGTTGCCCTCCGCGACCCCCGAGCCCGCCGCGGAGCCCGCGGGACATTCGCTGAAGTCGCCGATGGTGGGCACGTTCTACCGCGCCCCGTCGCCGGGAGCGCCGTCCTTCGTCGAGGTGGGGCAATCGGTGACCAAGGGGCAGACGCTGTGCATCATCGAGGCGATGAAGCTGCTGAACGAGATCGAGTCCGACGTGTCGGGAACGATCAGGGCGATCCTCGTCGAGAACGGCCAACCCGTGGAGTACGGGCAGCCGCTGTTCCTCATCGAATAGCCACCGGGATGGCCCCATCACCAACCCCCGGCACGGGCAGAGGGAACCAGCGTTCGATGTGTTTGCGCGATGTTTGAGAAGATCCTGATCGCGAACCGGGGCGAGATCGCCCTGCGCATCCAGCGGGCGTGCCGCGAGATGGGCATCAAGACCGTGGCCATCCATTCCGAGGCCGATGCCGACGCGAAATACGTGATGCTCGCCGACGAGTCGGTGTGCATCGGGCCGCCGCCTTCGCGGGACAGCTACCTCAACATCCCCGCCATCATCAGCGCGGCGGAAGTCACCGACGCGCAGGCGATCCACCCGGGATACGGCTTCCTCTCGGAGAACGCCGACTTCGCCGAGCGCGTGGAGAATTCCGGCTTCGTCTTCATCGGTCCCACGGCCGAGAGCATCCGGAGCATGGGCGACAAGATCGCCGCGAAATCCGCGATGAGGAAGGTGGGCATTCCCTGCGTTCCCGGCTCCGACGGGCCCTTGCCGGACGACCCGAAGGAGATCCGCCGGCTGGCCGCCGCCATCGGGTATCCCGTGATCATCAAGGCGGCAGGCGGGGGCGGGGGCCGCGGAATGCGCGTCGTGCACACCGAAGCCGCCCTCGTGAACGCGGTCACCATGACGCGCACCGAGGCGCAGAACGCCTTCAACAACCCCACCGTCTACCTGGAGAAGTACCTCGAAAACCCGCGCCACATCGAGATCCAGGTGCTGGCCGACGAGCACAAGCAGGCGATCTACCTGGGCGAGCGGGACTGCTCGATGCAGCGCCGCCACCAGAAGATCATCGAGGAAGGGCCGGCGCCGCTCGTGAAGGCCCGTCTGATCGAGCGCATCGGGGAGAAGTGCGCCGAAGCGTGCCGCAAGCTGGGCTACCGCGGCGCGGGGACCTTCGAGTTCCTGTACGAGAATGACGAGTTCTACTTCATCGAGATGAACACGCGCATCCAGGTCGAGCATCCGGTGACGGAGCTCATCACGGGCGTGGATATCGTGCAGGAGCAGATCCGCGTGGCCGCCGGCATGAAGCTCAAGCTGCGCCAGAGGGACGTGGTGAAGCGGGGGCACGCGATCGAATGCCGCATCAACGCCGAGAATCCCTACACGTTCGTTCCCTCGCCCGGGCGCATCACGCAATATCACGTGGCGGGCGGTCCGGGGATCCGCTACGACTCCCACGTGTACGCCAACTATTACGTGCCGCCGTACTACGACTCGCTCATCGGCAAGCTCATCGCCTACGGCGACAACCGCGAGCAGGCGATCGCCCGCATGCGCGTGGCGCTCTCGGAAATGGTGATCGAGGGAATACACACCAACATCGCGCTGCACCAGGAGCTCATGAGCGACGCCGCGTTCATCCGCGGCGGCGTGAGCATCCACTACCTGGAAGAGAAGATGGCGGCGCTCAAGTCGATCCAGGCCGAGACCTAGCACCGCCATGGCCTGGCTGCGCGTGGATCTCGTGATCGAGGGAAGCCGCGCGCAACCGCTCGCCCAGGCGCTGGAGGACGCGGGCGCCGTTTCCACCGACCTTTCCGACGCCGATGCCGGTACCGCCGACGAGCGCGGCATCTTCGGCGAGCCCGGGGCCGACTCCGCCCTCTGGCCCCGCTGCCGGGTCAGCGCCCTTTTCGCCGAGGATGCGGACGCTTCGGGCGCCCTGGACGCCGCGCTCGCGGCGTGCGGCGTGCGTGCGATCGAGGCAGCCTCGATCGGGAGGCTCGAGGATGCCGACTGGGTCGCGCTCACGCAGCGCCAATTCGAGCCCATTCGCGCAGCAGACCGTCTCTGGATCGTCCCGACATGGCACGCCGCCCCCGATTCCGGCGCCGTGAACGTGATCCTCGATCCGGGGGCGGCATTCGGCACGGGAAGCCACCCGACCACGCGCCTGTGCCTCGCCTGGCTCGAGCGCACCGTGCGTCCCGGGGACCGGGTGCTCGACTACGGATGCGGCTCCGGCATCCTCGCCATCGCGGCCCTCAAGCTGGGCGCGGCCCGGGCCTGGGGGGTGGACATCGATCCCCTCGCGCTGGAGGCCGCGCGCTACAATGCCCAGCGCAACGCCGTGCCGCTCGAAGTGCTCGATGCGCGCAGCGCCGTGCCGGGCCTCTCGCGCGTGACCGTCGCCAACATCCTCGCCAATCCGCTGCGCATGCTCGCGCCGATCATCGCCTCCCACACCGAGCCCGGCGGCGCGATCGCGCTCTGCGGCATCCTCGAGGAGCAGGCGCCTGAAGTGGCCGCGGCCTATGGGGCCTGGGCCCGCCTGGAAGTCGCCGCGCGGGACTCGGGCTGGGTGCTCCTTGCGGGCGTGCGCGAACCCTAGCCGATGCTGATCACCACCTGCACCCACTGCCTCTCCCGCTTCCGGGTCACGCCCGTGCAGCTCAACGCGAAGCAGGGGCGCGTGCGCTGCGGGCGCTGCGGCAAGGTGTTCAGCGGCTTCGAGGCGCTGGAGCGCTTCCCGGACGACGACACCGGTGCGCGCCTTCTCGCCGCCCGGGAGGCGTCCGAAAGGGCTGCGGCGCTCCCGGCCGTCGAATCGTTCGACGACGACGAGCTGCCGCCGCAGGCCGCGATGACGGCG
>JAAOZZ010000333.1 GCA_012274175.1 Betaproteobacteria bacterium | reverse complement strand
GCCCGACTCCTACCTCGGCACCCAGACCAAGAGTGTCATCATTCCCGCGGCGATGGCGGTGGGCATGCCCACCTTCGCCTCCACCGAGCAGCTGATGGAGACCGGCGCGCTCACGGGGCTCATCAGCCACTACTACGCGATCGGGCAGTTCACGGCCTACAAGGCGGAGCAGATCCTCATCAACAAGGTGCCGCCGGCGCGCATCCCGATCGAGACCCTCACGCGCTTCACGCTCCAGGTGCGCATGGACGTGGCCGAGCAGCTGAAGATGCCCCCGCCGCTGCCGATGTTCAACTACGCCGAATTGATCGTGCCGAAGGAAGGCGAGCCCGCGCCGAAGTAGGCGCGCCTAGCGCATCAGCGCGGCGAGCAGCTCGCCCACGATCTCCGCGGTCTCGTCGGATCGCGAACGGAAGCGCAGCAGCGTGTTGCCCACGGTGCGCTGCAGCCGCAGCCCGTCGCCATAGAGGTAGATCTGCGCCTCGGCGCCGTACTTGACCGCCGCCACGCGCGTTCCCGTCTTCAGGACCAGCCGCCGATCGGTGAGGATGAGGGAGCCCTCGCCCATCGGGCGCGCTCCGTCTTCCGGCAGCACGTGGCCGAGGGCCGAGCCTTCCGCGTACGGCTGCCCCCATGCGAGGCGCACGCCGTCGGCCTGCCGGGTCGATGGCTGGTCGAGGACGTCCACCGTCATCGTGTAGTGCGCGGTTTCTCCCGGCTCCAGGGCCCCGCGCAACGCCACGTTCGAGTCCGGCACCATGGGCAGGTGGCCGCGCCGGATCTCGGTGAGGGTTCGCAGGCGCGAAAGGTCCCACCGCGTGCCCTCCACCTGGTCATCGCGCAGCGCGAGGAATTTCTGGATCTTGGCGAGCTCGTGCACCCCGGTAGCAGTGAGCTGCCCCTTGGAACGCGCCGCCCCCACCGCCTCGTTGTAGATCTCGCGGCGCAGCACGGTCTTGTCGTCCGCGGCCACGGAGACGTCGAGCTCCTTGCGCAGCGTCTCCAGGCGCTTCATCTCCGCGGTGTCGAGCTTGCCGTCGGCCACCGCCTCCTTCAGCTTCTCGCGATAGGCGGCCTTCTTCTTGTCGCCGCCGAACCAGTCCTTGATCCCCATCTTCCCTCCCGCGCCGTGCGCTGCGAGTCTACTGGCGTTTGAGCCGGTCGACGAACTTGCTGCGGAACTTGGCCACCTTCGGGTCGATCACGAAGCTGCAGTACGGATTGCGCGCGCCCACACGATCGTAGTACTCCTGGTGCTCGTCCTCCGCCACATGGAAGGTGGATGCCGGGACGATCTCGGTCACGATGGGATCGCGGAAGAGCTTCTCCCGGGTGAGGCGGGCCACCACCTCGCGGGCGACCCGCTCCTGCTCGGGCGTGTGGAAGAAGATCGCGGAGCGGTACTGGGTGCCCACGTCGTTGCCCTGCCGGTTCGGCGTGGTGGGATCGTGGATCGTGAAGAAGACCGAGAGCAGGTCCTCGTAGGAGACCACGGCGGGATCGAACGCGACGCGCACCGCTTCCGCGTGTCCGGTCGCCCCGCCGCACACTTCGGCGTAACGGGGGTTCGGGGTGCTTCCGCCCACGTAGCCGGACTCGACGGATGCGACCCCTTTCAGCTGGTCGAATACCGCCTCCAGGCACCAGAAGCAGCCTCCTGCAAGGGTCGCGATTTCGGTCGTCATGGCGGGAAAAACCCCAACTGGCGGTGTCGAATGATTCGGATCAAACTAGAGCTTGTGCGCTTCCGGCATAAGTCCTGGAACGCAACCGGAGTGTTTTCATCATGGCACAAACCGCCCCGCCGCCGAACCGTTCCGCCCTCCTCGAGACCCTGCCGGAGCAGGAGATCTCGCGCGAGGTGCTGCTGGAGAAGTACGCCAAGGACGGCGAGTCGAGCGTGGACGAGGTGCGCGAGCGCGTGGCCCGGGCGCTCGCCTCGGTCGAGCCGGAAGCAAAGAGCGCCCACTGGGAAGCGAAGTTCCGCGAGGCCCAGGCGAAGGGATTCATCCCGGCCGGCCGGATCAACTCGGCCGCGGGCACCTCGCTCACCGCGACACTCATCAATTGCTTCGTGCAGCCCGTGGGCGACTCGATCACCGAGGTCGTGGACGGCAAGCCCGGCATCTACACGGCACTCGCCGAGGCGGCGGAGACGATGCGCCGCGGCGGCGGCGTGGGCTACGACTTCTCGTCGATCCGGCCCGAGGGCGCCTACGTGCGCGGCACCCATTCGCGCGCGAGCGGCCCGGTGTCGTACATGCGCGTCTTCGACCAGTCGTGCGAGACCGTGGAATCGGCGGGCAGCCGCCGCGGCGCGCAGATGGGCGTGCTGCGCTGCGACCACCCGGACATCGAGCGCTTCATCCACGCCAAGGACGAGGGGAAGCTCACCAATTTCAACATCTCGGTGGGCGTGACCGACGCGTTCATGGCCGCGGTGGAGTCGGGCGGCGAGGTCGAGCTCGTGCACCGGGTCGAACCCTCCGCGGACATCAAGGAAGCCGGCGCGTACCAGCGCGGAGACGGAATGTGGGTCTACCGCAAGGTGCGCGCGCGCGATCTCTGGGACCAGGTCATGCGCTCCACGTACGACCACGCGGAGCCGGGCATCCTCTTCCTCGACCGCATCAACCGCGACAACAACCTCTACTACTGCGAGACGATCGAAGCGACCAACCCGTGCGTGACCGCGGACACCTGGATCATGACGTCCGATGGGCCGCGCCAGGTCGCGCAGCTCGTCGGCCGGTCGTTCGAGGCCGTGGTCGACGGCATGGCCTATCCCGTGGAGTCGGCGGGCTTCTTTTCAACCGGCACGAAGCCTGTCTTCCGACTGAGGACCAAAGAGGGCCTGGCGGTCCGATTGACCGCCGACCACAAGGTGCTGCGGATCTGGCACAAGACGCGGTTCAGGATCGAAACCGAGTGGGTCGAAGCTCGATCCCTGCGGGCCGGCGACATCCTCGCCGTGCACAACCACCGGAAGATCGTGCGTTGGGAAGGACCGCACCGTTTCGAGGAAGGCTTCCTGCTCGGGCTGCTCATCGGCGACGGGGACCTGAAGGATGAGAAGGCGGTGCTAGGGGCGTGGGATCCCGGTCTCGCCCGCGAAGCCAATGGCGAAGTCCGGTTCTCGCCGGGAGTAGCTTCGATGATGAACGCCGCGCAGGAAGCTGCCATGGCACTTCCCCACCGTGCGGATTTCACCGGCTGGGTCGAAATCGGGGGACAGCCTGGCCACTATCGCCTCGCGCTGCGATCGTTGCGCGACCTCGCCTATGGGCTGGGCATGAGGCACGGGCACAAAGTGGTCACCCCGGAAATCGAGCAGTGCTCGTCGGATTTCTATCGCGGATTCCTGCGCGGATATTTCGACTCCGATGGTTCCGTGCAGGGCACGCAACAAAAGGGCGTCTCGGTGCGCCTCTCGCAGGTCGACCTGTGCTCGCTCGAGGCGGTGCAGAGGATGCTCGCGCGGCTCGGAATCGATTCCACCCTGTACAAGAATCGGCGGACTCCCGGCCATCACCTCATGCCCGACGGCAGGGGCGGAGCTCGGCTCTACCCCACGCAGGCGACCCACGAACTGGTCGTGAGCGGCGACAACCTGGCGCGCTTCGCAGATCTCATCGGTTTCAGCGACGTGGACAAGTCGATGCGGCTGGAGGCTGCGCTGGCGGGCTACGTGCGCAAGCTCAACGCGGGGCGCTTCATGGCGACGTTCGAATCCCTCGAGCCCGACGGCGTGGAAGAAGTGTTCGATGCGACCGTCGCCGACGTCCACGCCTTCGACGCCAATGGACTCTACGTTCACAATTGCGGCGAACAGCCTCTTCCGACCTACGGCTGCTGCGATCTCGGATCGATCGACGTCGCGCGGTTCGTGAGCTCGCCGTTCGAGGCTGGCGCCTCGTTCGACTTCGAGGAGTTCGGCCAGGTGGTCGAGACCTCGATCCGGATGCTCGACGACGTGCTCGAGGCCACGCCGTGGCCGCTCCCGGCGCAGCGCGCCGAGGCGATGGCGAAGCGCCGGGTGGGCCTCGGCTTCACGGGGCTGGGCGACGCGCTGGTCATGCTCGGGCTGCGCTACGACACCGAGCCCGCGCGCGCGATGGCGGCGAAGATTTCGGAATACATGCGCGATCGCGCCTACGCCGCGTCGGTGGAGCTCGCGAAGGAACGCGGCGCGTTCCCCATGTTCAACGCGGACATGTACCTCTCCGGGGGCAACTTCGCCTCGCGGCTTCCCGCGGCGCTCAAGGATTCGATCCGCAAGCACGGCATCCGCAACTCGCACCTGCTGTCGATCGCCCCCACCGGCACCATCAGCCTCGCCTTCGCGGACAACGCCTCCAACGGCATCGAGCCGCCGTTCTCGTGGACCTACACGCGCAAGAAACGCATGGCCGACGGCACGTACAAGGAGTTCCGCGTCGAGGACCACGCGTGGCGCCTGTACCGCCACCTGCACGGCGATGGCGCGAAGCTGCCCGACTCCTTCGTGACCGCGCTCGAAATTTCCGCCGACGCGCACCAGGCGATGGTGGCCGCGGTGGCGCCGTTCATCGACACCAGCATCTCGAAGACGGTGAACGTCGCCGAGGATTATCCCTACGGGGACTTCCAGGACCTCTACCTCAAGGCGTGGAAGTCGGGCCTGAAGGGGCTGGCGACCTACCGCCCCAACCGCGTGCTGGGCGCGGTGCTCACGCCCGATGCGGTGCGCGCGCCCGAGCCCGCGGTCGACGGCCCGAACCGCAGGCTCGCGATCCAGACGCTGCCGCAGCCGGTGCTCGCGAGCCTGCCCGCGAAGTTCGAGTCGAAGTGGGGCAAGGGACTCTGGGAGAAGATCGCTTCCGCCTGACCGGCTGACGACGCCACTCGCGGCGCGCAGCTTCGGCGCGGCGGCCGGTGTCCTCGCTCATGC
>JAAOZZ010000332.1 GCA_012274175.1 Betaproteobacteria bacterium | reverse complement strand
GCCGCGAGGTCCGCGTCCACCTTGTAGACGTACTTCGCGAACATCCGGCGCACGTCGCCGGCGGATTGCTTCTTGTTGCGCTCGAGGTGCGCCACGTAGGCGTCGAGGAGTTTCCGCAAACTGGTCTGCTCCGTCTGCAGCTCCACCTCTCGCGCCGCCTGGGCGGCCCTCTCGCGGGCCCGCTCCTGCGCTGCGCGCTGCTCCTCGAAGTGCGCATGAAGGTCGCGCACGCCGCTGCGGTAGAGGATCGACACCTCGGCCGTGCGGTCGCGTGCGGTCCGCAGCGTCATGCCGCGCTTCCCTGTCTGGTCGTAGTCGCCTATCGGGAGGAAGCGCCGAGCGCCCGCGCTGTCGAAGTGCGCGAAGTAGAACGTGACACCCGCTTGCGCCATCTTCGCGACGAGGCGCCCCGCTCCGCGCGAGCCGCCATCGGAAACCCATCGGTCCGCACCGTGCCATCTGCCCCGCAGTTCTGCATCCGAAATCCCCATCGCCGCCCTCGCTTTCGTCTAGTCCGCAGGTCGGTCGCGCCGCATTTCCGTTGCAGTACCGTTGCAGTATCGGCACGACTGCCGGAGACAATAGCAAACCTCGGTTTACGATGCAATAGGAAATACAAGGGGTTACGAGACAGCCATTAACCGGCTTGGACACCGGTTGACAAGGAAAGACGGACTGTTAATCAGCAGGTCCCTGGTTCGAGCCCAGGTCGGGGAGCCAAATGCCTCAAAGACTTAGCTCGAAGCTAGGTCCTTCTTCCGACCTCACCGCAGCCAAGACGTAGCTAGCTCCAGTACGTTTCCCCTTGGCGTACGTGGCTCAATTCACCTCGCTCGAGTTCGCCCGACCGCAGCCTTTTCGTCTGCACGCCGCCCTGGCAGTGGCCCCATCAGCTCGCTGGCGAACAGACCAGCCACGCCCGGTGTCCTATGTTGATGGGCTCACTCAAGGAGAATCCCATGCTCGACTATTCGATCATGAAGCCCGAAGGCATCCTGGTGCTCAAGCCGCGCGCACCCTTAAGCAAGGAGGACTTCGATGGCCTGGGCGCGGCGGTCGATTCCTATCTCTCCGACCACGCCATGCTCCATGGCGTGCTGATCCATTCGAAAGGATTTCCCGGCTGGGAGAGCTTCGGGGGATTCACCGCGCACATGCACTTCGTCCGCGACCACCACAAGAGGATCGACCGCGTGGCGGTCGTGACGGACAGTCAGGTCGCCGGCATTGCGGAAGCGCTCGGCAGGCACTTTACGTCGGCCGAAGTGCGGCACTTTCCCTTTTCCGAAGACGTAAAGGCGCTGGGCTGGCTGAAGGCCACGTGAAGTAAATGCCTTCCATGCGAATTTGGCTGTCGCCGCCCGCCCGCGGTGCATAGCCAACTCCTATCGCTTCCATCGAAATATAGTGTTGGACAGCCGCGAGTCGACCGAACATATTCCCGAGTCGATACATCCGTCTTCAACTCGAATGGGCGACGCACATGAACAAAGCCGCGATGAAGGAAGCGATCCTCGAAGCCAAGCTCGACAAGGGCCTCAAGTGGAAGGACATCGCCAAGGCCGCGGGGCTTTCCGTCGAGTACACCTGCTCGGCCTGCCTCGGCATGAACCACATGGACAAGAAGCAGGCCGACGGGGTGGCCAAGGTGCTGGGCCTGGGCAAGCAGGTCTCCACGGCGCTGCAGCAATTCCCCCACAAGACCTGGAGCCAGGTCGTTCCCACGGACCCGGTGATCTACCGCCTCTACGAGATGGTCGGCGTGTACGGCGAGACCATCAAGGAAGTGATCCACGAGAACTTCGGTGACGGCATCATGAGTGCGATCGACTTCTCGATGGACATCGGCAAGCAGGACGATCCCAAGGGCGTGCGCGTGGTGCTCACGCTGAACGGCAAGTTCCTGCCCTACAAGTCCTGGTGACGGGGCGCCCGGCGCGGCCGTAGTGCGGGCCCCGGGGGAATCAGTCTCCGGGAACCGCAGCTTGCGGTTGCTCCTGGGGCGCCTGCCGATTGCATACCTCGGCCATGGCGCAGGGCCGCGTCCTTTCGGCCGATACCAGGCATCGGCTCGTGCTCCACTCCATCGCGAGCTCCCCGAACGCCTGGCACGCCGGGCTCTTGTACGTCCCCTTGCGGCAGATGAGCGTGATCGAGTGGTGCGGCAGCTCCGGGAGCAGCATCACCGGGTGCAGGCCCCGCTGCGAGCACGCGATGGTGTCGGGCAGGATCGTGGCGAGCTTGCCCAGCCGCACGATCTCCACGATCACGTTCACGGAGTTGGTCTCCATGCCGATCTGCGGCGTGATGCCGTGCTCCAGGCAATACAGGTCGAAGTGCCGGCGCAGCGCGAAGTTCGTGTTGAGGAGCACGAGCGACTCCTTTTCCAGCTCGCGCTTGCCCACGGGAGCGTTCTGCCCTGCAAACCGATGACCCTCGCCCACCGCCAGGTTGAGCGGCTCGATGAAAAGCACGTGGGTGTCGATCTCGCTCGAGCGCGCGTCCGTGGAAAGCGTATTGGTGAACGCGATGCCCACGTCGATGTGGTCGTCCGCCACTCCTGCCTCGATGTCCGTCTGGGCCATTTCCTGGGCGTTCACCGTGATGCCCGGGAAGCGGGTATTGAACAGGTGAAGGAGCGGCGTCGTCATGTACTCCGTGATGGGCGTGATGCCCAGGCGCAGGCAGCCCCGGCTCAGGTCCTGCAGCTCGTGGACGGCGCGCTTGCCCGCGTCCAGCTCCTGCAGTGCGCGGCGGGCGTGTCGCAGGTAGAGCTCGCCCGCCTCCGTGAGGCGCACCGTCCGCCCCGAGCGGTCGAGCAGCTGCACGTCGAGCAGCTCCTCCAGTTGCTTGATTTGCTGCGAAAGCGTGGGCTGGGAGACGAACAGCGTTTCGGCCGCCCGCGTGAAACTGCCGTGCTCGGCGACGGCGAGCAGGTATCGCAGGGAACGGGGAAAGGTGATGCGCTGCGCCATAGCCGAATCCTATCGAACCCATCGAAATATAGTCTTGGACAATTCTATCCGTGTAATCCATAAATTTGCACGTCGAACGTTTGCGGACTTGCATCCGCGCAAGTGAGAGCGATTCGCGAAGTGTCGGGAATGGCCCAACTCGTTGATGGCTATCCCGAATATGCGGATAAGTTTTTCGAATCCACGAAAGGAGTTGTCCAGACCATGTCGTCGTCCAGCCGAGAAAGCGTAATGCGGCATATCGACCTTGTCGGTCAGCTGCAGCCGGCCCTGCATCGGCCGCAACATGCGCCCTACCCCGATGCCATCGATCACGCCCTCTTCCGGGCCTACATGCGCACGTCCCACGACGTGGGCGGCGAGCCGGACATTCCCATCCGGTGGGAGGAGAAGCAGGAAGAGCAGTGGGAGGTGAACACGTACGTGACCTGCGAGTGCCTGGCCTGGCGCGGCATCTGGAACGCCGAGGAGCGGCGCCGCCGGCAGAACGTCGACCTGGGCCAGACGCAGTACCTGGGCCTGCCCTACTACGGGCGCTGGCTGCTCTCGGCCGCGAGGATCCTGGTCGACAAGCAGCACGTCACGCTCACCGAGCTCATCAACAAGATCGAAGAGGTCAGGAAGCGCCATGAAAAGAAGTCACCACGCTGAGAAGTCCACGGGGAAAGGCGATCCCCAATGCTTCACTGGCGAAGCCGGCCCGGCCAAGTTCAAGGTGGGCGAACGCGTCCGGATCAAGAACCTGCCGGACATCTTCTATACCCGCTGCCAGGTCTATACCCGCGGCGCGGAGGGCACCGTCGCCGTCGTGACCCACGAGAGCCCGGCCCCGGAAGACGAGGCCTGGGACAACACCGACAAGCCCGAATGGTTCTACATCGTGCGCTTCAAGCAGAAGGATCTTTGGGGCGACTATCCCGACGCGTATCCGAACGACTCGGTGCAGACGGAATTCTCCGAACGCTGGCTCGAGAAGGCATAGCGCGCCGCGACGGTCACGGAACAGAAAGGAAAAGCACATGGCAGAGAAGCACAAAGCCGCACCGATGGTCGACGAGGTGAGCGACTTCGAGATCCTGGAAGCCGCCGTTCGCGAGCTCGCCATCGAGAAGGGACTCTTCACCGCCGACGACCACCGGCGATTCACGGAATTCGCCCACAGCATCGGGCCGCTGCCCGCGGCGCGCCTCGTGGCCAAGGCCTGGCTGAATCCGGAGTTCAAGAAGCTCGCCCTGAAGGATGGAGTGAAGGCGAGCCTCGAGGTCGGCATCGACTGGCTGAACCCGACCGGATTCGGCACGCCGAGCGACTACACGGACCTGCGCGTCCTCGAGGACACACCCAAGGTGAAGCACGTGGTCGTGTGCACGCTCTGCTCGTGCTATCCGCGCCCGATCCTCGGCCATTCGCCGGAGTGGTACCGGACTCCCAACTATCGGCGCCGGCTGGTGCGCTGGCCACGGCAGGTGCTCGCCGAGTTCGGCCTGCAGCTCCCCGCTGACGTCGAGATCCGCGTCGAGGACTCGAACCAGAAGTGCCGCTTCATGGTGCTGCCGATGCGTCCCGCCGGGACCGACGGCTGGAGCGAAGAGCAGCTCGCCTCCATCGTGACCCGGGACTGCATGATCGGCGTGGCGCTGCCCCATCCCGACCGCAAGCAGGACGACAAGCGGCCGATCCATCCGGCGGTGCATCCGATACAGCACGACCATGGCCACGACCACGACCACGGTCACTGAGGAACGCGCCATGGCCGACACGAACGCGAAGAATGCAGGCGCAGGCGCGAGCCGGCAGGCCCCGGACGCCTCCCCCATTACGCTGCTGGAGAAGATCCGCAGCCGCGGAAGGGCCTGGGAGGACCTGGCCGTCCAATACGGCGTGACCAACCCCGATCCCCCGTGGAAGGTCAGCATGTTCTCGACCTGCGAGGCGCTCGCGGTCCACGACTGCCTCGAGACGCTCGATCGACGCGCCTCCGAGGACGATCTCTCCGAGACGCTCTACCGGGACATTCCCCAGCCGGAGCGCCAGCTCATGGCCCTGGCCCACACGATGATCCGCCGCGGCCTGGTCGACGAGGAAGAGCTCGAGCGTCGGATGCGGCAGGTCCACGAGCGCCTCACCAGCGCCTAGGCGAGGATCCACACTCCCTTGGGCGGAAGCGAGCACCAGGTTCTCCCGCCGGCTGGCGGCATGCCCGGCATCCGCGCCGCGGCGAAGGCCGGCGCGGATATTTGTCGACCGAGGAACTGATCGATGCCGATACGCGGAGTCCATATCGAGGTCGTGGACCTCAGCCATCGCTACAGCTCGCGCGGAGCGCTCACGTTCGATCGCGTCAAGCTCGAGGCCCAGAGCGGCGAGGCCCTCGCCATCATCGGCCGTTCCGGCTGCGGCAAATCGACCTTGCTCCACATCATGGCGGGCCTCGTGCGCCCGACGAGCGGCAAGGTCTCCCTCGACGGCAAGGCAGTCGAGGGACCGTCGCCCCGCTGGGTCATGATGTTCCAGGCGCCCCATCTCTTTCCCTGGATGCGCGTGGCGCAGAACGTGGGCATCGGATTGCGGTTCGCCAACTGGCCCCAGGCGGAAATGCGCGACCGCGTCGCCGAGGCGCTGCGCCTGGTGGACCTGGAAGACTTCGCCGAAAACAACGTGCAGGACCTCTCGGGCGGGCAGCAGCAGCGGGTGGCGCTCGCCCGCTCGCTCGTGATGGAGCCGGAGCTGCTGCTCCTGGACGAGCCCTTCTCCGCGCTGGACGCCTTTACGCGCGCATCGCTGCAGCGCGACGTGCGCTCCATCGCCAAGCGCCTGGGCATCAACCTGGTCAACGTCACCCACGACATCGACGAGGCGGTGCTCATGGGAGACCGGGCGCTCATCATGGCGGGCTCGCCCGGCAGGATCATGCACGACATCACGATCGACCTCGGGGATCCGCGGGAGCGCCAGGATCCGGCGGTGCAGGCCGCGCGCGCGCAGCTCATGAAGAGCTTCGAGGGCGCGGCCAACGCCGCCTCGGGCACGGCCGGCAGCGAAGCCGGTGATACCCACGACGCGGACCACGGATCCAGCGCCGAATTCACAGGAATGTCCGCGGCCGAATCCCTCGGCACCGCGCGGGCTTGAACGGGACGACACAGACACATCGATTGCACCACGCGCAGGGCACAACAGAGGAGAGCCAGACATGACCACGCGGGAGAACGACAAGCAAGGCGATGGGCTCGAGGAAACGGTGCTCGACTACAAGACCCAGGGAGACGGGATCGTCGATCCGAAGCTCGTGCTGGACTATGACCCGATGTTCCGCGGGATCCTCGGCACGGGGGTGAGCCGGCGAAGCCTGCTCAACGCCGCCGGTGCCGCCGCGCTGGGAAGCGTGATTCCCGCCTCCCGCTCCTTCGCCGCCGACGACAAGTTCGACCCTGTGGTGCGCATCGGCTACCTGCCGATCACCGACGCGGCCGCGCTGATCGTCGCCCACGAGATGGGATTCCTCAAGAAGGAAGGTCTCGATTCCGTGCGCCCGACCCTCATCCGCGGCTGGTCGCCGCTGGTGGAGGCCTTCGCTTCCCATCGCTTCAACCTTGCGCACCTGCTGATCCCGATCCCGATCTGGATGCGCTACAACAACAAGTTCCCGGTGAAGATCACCGCCTGGGACCACACCAACGGCTCGGCCATCGTGGTCGGCAAGAACAGCGGCATCGAGACCTTCAAGGACTTCGGCGGCAAGCAGTTCGCGATGCCGTTCTGGTACTCGATCCACAACATCATCTCCCAGCTCGAGCTGAGGAACGCCGGCATCACCCCGGTGATCCGCCCGCAGACCGCGAAGCTGGCGCCCAACGAGTGCAACTTCCTCGTGCTCGCGCCGCCCGACATGCCGCCCGCGCTCGCCGCCGGGAAGATCGACGCCTATTGCGTGGCCGAGCCGTTCAACGCGCTGGGCGAGCTCAAGGCCGGGGGCAAGATGCTGCGGTTCACGGGCGACATCTGGAAGGGCCATCCCTGCTGCGTGGTCGTCATGCACGAGGCCGACACCATGGATCCCGCCCGCGCCGCGTGGGCACAGGGCGTGCACAACGCCATCATCGCCGCCCAGATCCATCTCGCGGAGAACCGCCAGTCGATGGCGCAGATGCTCTCGCGCGACGGCAAGGGCTACCTTCCGTTCCCGAAGGAAGTGGTCGAGCGCGCGATGCTCTTCTACAGCCCCGCCTACTACAAGAATCCCGAGGCCATCAAGCATCCGGACTGGGGCATGGACCGCATCAACTTCCAGGGCTGGCCCTACCAGTCGGCCACGGAGCTCGTCGTGACCGACCTGAAGAAGACCGTCATTACCGGGGACGCGAAGTTCCTCGAGGGCCTGAGCCCCGAGCACGTGGCCAAGGACCTGGTGAACTACGACTTCGTGAAGAAGGCGCTCGAGAAGAATCCCAAGTGGAAGAAGGATGCGAGCGTTCCCCAGTCGGGCGATCCCTATACCCGGGTGGAGGTCATCGACCTATGAACGCCGCTGTCGCGCCCGCCAGGCTGTTCGCGCTTCCCCGCCTGTCGTCCCCGGCGGTGCGACGGCTGTTCTACGGCGCGGTCGGGCTCGGGCTCCTGTTCGGCCTCTGGTGGCTCGGGGGCCTGCTGCTCTACCTCAACCCGGCGACGCGCAGCTTCGCGAACTTCGGTCCCATCCCGACGTTCCGCGCGTTCCCGGAACTGATCGGCGACGGCACGATCCTGCGGGCGATCGAAAGCAGCGGCTATCGCCTCGGCATGGGGCTGCTGCTGGCCATCACCTGCGGGGTCCCGATCGGCATCTTCATGGGCCGCAGCCAGACCTTCCGGCAGCTGAGCAACACGCCGTTCCAGTTGCTGCGGATGATCAGCCCGCTTTCCTGGGAGCCTATCGCGGTGATCGTGTTCGCGAAATGGGACGCGGCGATTATCTTCCTCATCGCGATCGCGGCGGTGTGGCCGGTGGCGTTCTCCACCGCCGCCGGCCTGGCCAAGGTGGATCCGGCGTGGTTCAAGGTGTCGCGCAACTTGGGCGCCCGGCCCTGGCACATGCTCTCCCAGATCATCCTGCCGGCGATCGCGTTCGACGTCCTCACCGGGATCCGGCTGGCCCTCGGCGTCGCGTGGATCGTGCTCGTGCCCGCGGAGTTCCTCGGGGTCACCTCCGGCCTCGGCTATTCGATCGAGGATGCGCGCGAGACGCTCTCGTACAACCACTTGACGGCGATGGTGCTGGTGATCGGCGTCATCGGCTTCGCGCTCGATTCCATCTGCATGCTTCTGATCACCCGCTACAGCTGGCACCGCCAGACCTGACGAGATGCGCATCGCGTCTCGATTACCGATTGCAAGCCGGGCCGCTTCACCGATCGACTTGAAGGCGCTTGTCCAACCAGAGGAGGAATGACCATGCAAAGCCAAGTCTCCATTGCCGCAACACCGCGTACCGCGAGCATTTCCGTCGGGCTTCAACTTGCCGCCGCCCTGGTCCTGGGGCTCGTGATCCTGTACGGGGAAGGGTTCTTGTCCTCTCCCATCGTGCACAACGCGGCGCATGACACCCGTCATTCCCAGGGCTTTCCCTGCCACTGATCCGAGATGATATTTCGCCGCATCGTGCTTTCAGCGCTGCTGGTTGGCGCTCTTTCGGGATTGCTGCTTTCCGCCATCGAGTTCTGGCGGGTGATTCCGATCATCCACGCCGCCGAGCGCTTCGAGGATGCGCTCGCGGCGCGGATGGCCGATGCGGCGCGCGGGACGAAGCAGGAGCACGGTGCGGCGGACCATGTTCATGCGGAAGGCACGGCGCCGCCAGGCGGGGAAAACGGGCACTCGGCAAGCGAATGGCAGCCGGCGGAAGGGGCGGAGCGCATCGGCTACACCTTGCTCGCGAACTTTCTCACGGCCACCGGTTTCGCCCTGCTGACGCTGGTCGCCATGGTGGCCGCCCTCAAGCGAAATCCCGCGGCGACCTTGGATTGGCGATATGGATTGCTGTGGGGCGCGGCGGGATACGCCATCTTCTTCGTGGCGCCGGCGCTGGGCCTTCCGCCGGAGATCCCGGGCGCGGCGGATTCGCCGCTGGGAGCGCGCCAGGCTTGGTGGTGGTTCAGCGTGGCCTGCACCGCGGCGGGGCTCGCCGGTGCGGTGTTCGGCAAGAGCCCGTGGCGCTGGGCGGCCCTCGGGTTCCTTGCGCTGCCGTACCTCGCCGGGGCTCCGCAGCTTCCGGCCAGCCCTTTCGCCGCCCATCTCCCGGCGGACGCTGCAGAGCTCGCGGTGCTCTCCCGAAGATTCGTCTGGGAGACTGCCTTCGCAAACGCCCTGTACTGGCTCGCCCTGGGTAGCGCGTCGAGCTGGGCCGTAAGGCGCTTCCTGGGAGAAGCGATTCAACGGGAGGTCCGGGAATGAGGGATTGCGCACAGCACGCTGCGCCATGGGAGGCGACTCGATGAGCCAGGTATTTGCCGCGCTGCATCACATCTTCAGCGATAACGCCGGGAACTTCAGGACCAAGGTGGTCGGACTCTACGCGCTGCTGATCGCCTTCAACGTCGCGGCGTGGGTATGGGCGATCGTCGCGTTCGCCGGCAACCCGGTGCTGCTGGGGGCCGCGGTGCTCGCCTATTCGTTCGGCCTGCGCCACGCCTTCGATGCCGACCACATCGCGTCGATCGACACCGTCACGCGCAAGCTGATGCAGCAGGGCAAGCGGCCCACGACGGTCGGGTTCCACTTCGCGATCGGGCACTCGATGGCGCTGGTGGTGTTCGTGACCGCCATCGCCACGTTCGCGGTGTGGGGATCCGCGAGCGATGCGGCGGGGTCCGCCGGCATTTCCGCCGGGGTGGCGAGCACGTTCGTGTCGGCGTCGTTCCTCATCGTCATGGCCGTGCTGAACCTCGCGATCGCGAAGACCACCTACCAGACCTTCCGGCACATCCGCAACGGCGGCACGTACGTCGAGGAGGATTTCGACGTCCTCCTGAACAAGCGCGGGCTGTATTCGCGCATCTTCCGGCCGCTGTTTCGCCTCGTCAGCAAGAGCTGGCACATGGTGGGCATCGGGTTCCTCTTCGGACTGGGCTTCGACACCGCGACCGAGGGCAGCCTGCTGGGAATCGCCGGCGCGCAAGCGGCCAAGGGCCTGTCGATGTGGATGATCCTCGTGTTCCCGGCGCTGTTCGCCGCCGGAATGGCGCTCACGGACACCACCGACAGCGTGCTCATGGTGAGCGCCTACGATTGGGCGTTCCGCAATCCCATCCGCAAGCTCTACTACAACCTCACGATCACGCTCGTCTCCGCGATCGTGGCCCTGGTGGTGGCCGGCATCGAGGTCCTCGCCCTCGCCTCCAGGCAGTTCGATCTCAAGGGAGAGGTGTGGGACCAGGTCAACGCGCTGAGCGACCATTGGGAGATGATCGGGATCATCGTCGTGTCGATCTTCCTCGTGAGCTGGTTCATCTCCACGCTGGTCTACCGCATCGGACGCTACGACTACCTCGACGCGGGTGTCGCGGCGGCGGGCGAGCCCAATGGCTGAGGAGAATGCGATAGCGAAGCCACGATATTCCGAGAAGCAGATCCTCGCGGCGCTGGACGAGGCTGAAGCCGGGGCGTCGGTGAGCGACCTTTGCCGCAGGCTGGGCATCGCGGATACAACGTTCTACCGGTGGCGGGAGAAGCACGGCGCCCCGAAGGCTTCGGAATCAAAGCGGCTGCAGGAGCTCGAAGAGGAGAACCGGCGCCTGAAGCTGCTGGTGGCCGAGCTCACCCTGCGTAACCAGGCGCTGAAGCTCGTCGTGTCGAAGAAATGGTAAGGAGGAAATAGCGCCATGTCCCAAAGGCTTCACATTGTTTGCGTCTCGGGCTCGCGGGAAAAACTGCAGATGGCCGCGATGGTCGCGTCCGTCGCGGCCGCGTCCGGGGACCAGGTCACGGTGTTCTTCTCGATGAACGCCCTGCCCTATTTCGTCAGGGGCCATTCCGCGGAGGCGCCGGCGGAGGGCGAGCTCGGAGCGCTCATGGGCAAGGGCGTGCCGCCGTTCAAGCAGCTTTTCTCCCAGGCCGCGGAGCTGGGCGACGCGAAGCTCCTGCCGTGTTCGATGGCGGTCGACCTGCTCAAGGTGGAGGAAGGCGGGCTCGACCCCGTGCTGGGACCGCCGACGGGACTCACGCGCTTCCTGAGCGACGCCGAGGGCGGCCAGCTGCTCACCTTTTGACCGGGGCGCCGGGACCGAACGAAGTCTCACCAGGAGGACCAGTTCCATGAGCGAAAGCAAGATCGTCGATGCGTGCAACACGTACTGCCCCGGGCCGCTGATGGAGCTCATCACCCACATGAAGCGCGCCAAGGTGGGCGACGTGCTGGAGCTGCTGTCGACCGACAAGGGCTCGGCCAACGACGTTCCCGAATGGGTCACGAAGGCCGGCCACGACATGCTGGGCAGCGAGAAGGTCGGAGAGGTCTGGCACATCAAGGTCCGCAAGGCCAGGTAGGGCGACAGGAGAATCCGATGAGAATCCTAGTGGTCGGTGGCGGCACGGGCGGGACGATCCTCGCCAACAACCTCGCGCGGCGGCTGTCGGCGGAAACCGACTCCGGAAAGGTGCGCCTCACGATGCTTTCGGCTTCCGACCGGCACATGTACCAGCCCGGCCTGCTGTATGTCGCTTTCGGGCAGATGTCGCCCGACCAGCTCTATCGCGACCAGGCGAGCCTGCTCGAGCCGGCCATCGAGTTCCACGTCGATCCCGTCGAGCAGTTCCAGCTCGACCAGAACCGCGTGAAGACCGCGAGCGGCAAGATCCACGAGTACGACATGCTCGTGATCGCCACGGGCTCGCGGATGGTGCCCAACGAGACGCCCGGCCTGACCGAGGGAGCCGAATTCTTCTACACCGAGGAATCGGCGATGAAGATGTTCAGGCGCCTGCGCGAGTTCCAGGGCGGCAAGGTCGCCATCGTCGTGGGGCTTCCGCATAAGTGCCCGATCGCCCCGGTCGAGGTCACGTTCTCGCTGCACGACTACTTCAAGTCGCGCGGCATCCGCGACAAGGTCCAGATCAAGTACTACTACCCGATCAATCGCATCCACAGCATCGAGAACGTGGCCAAATGGGCGACGCCGGAATTCAAGCGCATCGGCGTCGAGTACGAGACGCTCTTCAACATGCGGGAAGTGGACGTCGAGAACAAGATCGTGAAGAGCGAGGAAGGCTCGGAGGCCCACTACGACCTGCTGATCGCGATCCCGGAGCATCGCGGAATGGAAGTGATCGAGCGCGACAAGCTGGGCGAGGACGGCTGGATCCCGACCGACCGCCAGAAGCTCTCCATGGTGGGCCACGACAACGTCTTCGTGCTGGGCGACACCACCAACCTGCCGGTCAGCAAGACCGGCTCGGCGGCCCATTTCGAGGCCGAGGTGCTCGCCGAAAACATGGCCTCGATCGTGAAGATCGGCACTCCCGTGCGCGATTACGACGGCAAGGTGTACTGCTTCATCGAGGCCGGCCACGATCGCGCGACCTATGCGATGTTCAACTACTTCAACCCGCCCGACCTGAAACCGCCATCGAAACCCATGCATTGGTTCAAGGTGGCCTACAACCAGATGTACTGGACCAGCGTACGCGGCCTGCTCTGAGAGGGCCCAGCCATGAATACCCAGACGGAAGCACCTCCCGCCGCGACGGTCGAGGGAGCCGACCTGCAACGGCTCGTCGAGTTCGCGCAGCTTGTCACCTCCGCCCAGGACGCGATGTCCGACGAGATCATCACGCGGCTCTCCTCGGCGATGAGCGAGGGCATCACGCTGCTCGACCGGCTCACGCGCAACAAGGGCCTGATGCGCCTGCTCCAGGTGCTCGACCACCCGGAGAGCCAACGGCTGCTGATCGGCCTGGCCGAAGCGCTGCGCGCCACCAGCCGCGATCTTGCGATCGCCCCGCCGGCCAAGGGCGGCATCGGAGAAATGCTGAGCGCGGCCCGCAACCCGGGAACCCAGGAAGGCCTTCGCATCCTCGCGGTGCTTGGCGGACACCTGAACCAGAGCCTGCGCGAGCAGCACAGGCGGGGAGCGGGTTCTTCGAAATAGCACGCGCAGCGATCGTCCCAGCCAACATCACGAAATCTGCCCGGAAAGCCTTCGATGTAGGATCGGGCTGATGCACCTGGGCGCGGATCGGGGCTTCCCCGCCATCCGCCCTCAGGATGATGCAGGAGGGCTCGAACGATGCAGCTGGACTGGCCTTACGAAGGCGCTACGCCGCTTCCTCCGGGCGCTCCCCGCTTCGCGCAAGCCGGATCGAACATCTGCCTCGACTTCCATGGCGACCCGCGGGTATCGAGGCTCGTCGTCTTCTCGGATGGCAATCATCACATGGCGCTCGCGGATGCGCTCGCAGCGTTCCGCGGCCGCCATGGGGCAGTGGGCGACATCTTCTACGTCACCACGCCGCCCAGCGTCGTGACGGATGCCATGAAGGCCGGCTTTCTCGCCGTGGGCTCACTATGTTTCTCGGTCCGGCCGCACGTGTTCATCGGGCCCACCCCTCTCCTCGAGCGCCTGCACGCGGAGGGCTCCGTAGGCCACCCCGAAGCCGTCGCGTCAAGCCGGGGAATCGCCCTGCTGGTGCGCAAGGGCAATCCTCTGCGGATTGCCGGTTGCGCCGATCTCGCCCGCGAAGACGTGCGGCTCTTTCTCTCGAATCCCCAAAAGGAGTCGGTCAGCTATCGGATCTACGCGACCACGCTGCAGCGGGTCGGGGCGCGCATCGGTGTCGACATGGGGTTCCTGGATCGCATCCCCGGCACCTCGTCCCGAGTGGTGTACGGCGAAAGCATTCACCACAGGGAAGCGCCGCAATGCCTTGCCGATGATCGTGCCGACGTCGCGGTCGTGTTCCACCACCTCGCCCTGCGCTACACGCGCATCTTTCCAGGGATGTTCGATTTGGTGCCTCTTACCCACGAAGGCGATCCCGACCAGGAAATCGGCAAGACCGGGATTGCATTGGTCGGGGATGGCGGGGAATGGGGCTCGCGCCTGCTTGAATTCATGTTGGGCGAGGAAGTCGCGCACATGTACCGCGACCACGGGCTCGACCCGGCTCGCTAGACGCCCCCTCTCGGCAATCTACCGCACGCCAGCCACGGCCAACGCCCGATGTCGGCTGGCCGACAGACGCGGCGCATTTCGGAATGCTAAGAAGCGAACACCCATGCGAGCTTGGTCTCACCGAGACAGGGCCGCTGGGCGGCTGGGAGGAGAAAAAATGAATACCGCCGCGACCGAAGCGCGTATTGGCCAATCGATTCCTTCCGACCTTGCCCGGGCCCATGGGATGCCCGCAGTCCCGTGGCGGGCCACGGGCGGGCTGGTCCTTGCATTCGTGCTGCTCTTTGCGATCGCGTTCGGCCCGGCCATTCCGGGGCTCAGCCAGACGGGCCAACGCGTGCTCGGTGTCTTCTCGTGGTTCGTTGCGTGCATGGTGGCGGATGCGTTGCCGATGGCCCTGGTCGGGCTCACCTCGCCGCTGCTTCTGGTGATCGTGGCGCACATGAAGATTCCGGATGCATTCAATGCATTCAACAAGGACATCTTCTTCCTGGCGACGGGGGCTTTCCTCCTCGCGGCGGTCATGATGGGCACGCCGCTTGGGAAGCGCATTGCTTTCGTCATCGCCTCGACTACGCGATCCTCGAAAGTGACCCGGATCCTCCTCGGCCTGACAGCCGCCCAGCTGGTCACCCATCCCGTGATTCCCGTGGTCAACGAGACCGCGCTTTTCCTGCCGGTCTGCAAGGGCGTCACCTCATTCATGGACGGGAAGGAGCACCTTCCGGAAGCCCGCAGAATCAATACCGCGATTCTCTATCTCATTGCGGGGTTGATGCCCCTATTCATCGGTCCGCTCATTCTCACGAGCCACTTCCCGAACATGATCCTGGTGGCATACCTGAAGAGCGCGCAGCACATCGATGTCTCGTGGGGCCAATGGTTCCTGCTGAATCTGCCACTCTGGGGCCTGCTGCCGGTCGTCTTCGCTTACGTAGTGTGGTACTTCAAGCTCACGGGACTTGAGCTGCCGGGCGCGGAAGCCGGGCTGGCCAAGATGCGAGACGACCTCGGCCGGATCACGTGGCCGGAGGTATGGGCGTTGCTTTGTCTCGCCGTGGGGATGGTCTTGTGGATCGGCGGCTGGTTGCAGCCGGGGATGACCGCTCTGCTTGCCGGATTCCTGATGCTGGTTCCATGGAGCGGCATTCGTTTCAGCGAGATCAATCGCCACATGCTCTGGGATGTCCTCATGCTTCTCGGCGGGGCGATATCGCTCAGCACCGCCCTCTACAATTCGGGGGTCGTGACCTGGCTGGCGCATTTTGTCGCCGCACCGATCCAGAGTGCGCATCTTCCGATGCTTGTAGTCCTGGTGGTCCTGGTGTTCGCCTTTCACGTCCCGCGAGCCGGAATCGTGAGCGCGGTCGCGGCGGGCGCGGCGTTCGTTCCGCTGGTTGCCGGCATTGCCCAGGCACTGCACTACAACGTGCTCCCATTCACGCTGGTGGTGATCAACAGCCTGAGCTACGCCTTCTTCCTTCCCATCTCGATCACCGCGTTTCTCATCGCCTGGGGTGCATCCGGGACGAGCACGTGGGAGGCGATCAAGTTCGGCGCCCCGCTGTCCGTCATCGCGAATCTTTATGTGATCCTGGTGCAGCCGCTGTGGCTGACCGTCATCGGATATCCGATGTAGCGGTCTGGCGGGCATTCGAGGCTTGTCGCAAGTCGCGTTCCAGGCGGAATCCGCTAGTTGAAGCGAATGAACATCGCGGACGTCCACACCTTCGCGTCGTCGGCCTGGCGCCCGTACAGATAGATGGGGCGGAATCCGTGCGGACCATTGGACGGATCGATCTCCAACGTGCCGGCCAAGTCACGGGGCAGCGGCGAATCGGTTACGCGCTCGATCGCGAGGAAAAGCTCCTGGCCGCCGAGTTCGAGACGGACATGGCCTTTCGAAATGAGTTCTTCCCCGCTTACCTCCCAATTGAACGTGGGACAGTGCACGTAGGGGTTGCCGTCGAGCGGATTGCCGACCTTCACGTAGCTGTCGATCCTGCCGGACATCCGGATCCTGCAGCCGCGCAGGTTGGTGATGTCAATGACGGCGCAATCCGAGTCACCATAGGTATCGGTGCGAAATCCGATGTCGATCGGTCCCGCCCGCCACACGGATTCCTCCTGATGCTCGAATCCGCCACCCGCGAAGCCGTTGATCGTGCCGTTGGTAATGCTGATCGTGCCGCGCCACTCAGCCCATCGATATCGGTCTGGAATACGCGCACCACCCCAGCGCACCCGGATGCGGCTCGCGGAATACCCGGCTTCTCGCTGCAGATTGCGGCGCCAGATTGGTCCGCTATGGTCGTAGGCAACCAGCTCGTCCCAGCCTGTATTGCCGAGAAAGCGATAATCGATCAGTGCCCTGCCCTTGCAATCGAATTCGTCGCCCTGGATGAATTTTCCGCAGCTGGCCAGCGCAACGAGGCGCTCGCCGCTGGCCGCAAACGTGTGGCGGGCTCGCAGTGCGCGGCCGACGGTCCGGCGATCGAGGCGATCCGCGATGATCCCGGTGATCCCGCCCTTCGTTCCGAAGACTTGGGTTCCCGGCAGGCCACCGCCCGGGCGGCCGCGGTGCTCGTCTCCGCTCGCCGATGCGCCCAGCTTGTATCCGCGCCCGATCACATCCTGATAGAGCCAGCCGAAGTGTCCCCAAGCGGAAGTGATCTCGACCAGGCGCTCGAGTTCCGGATGGTGCCAGTCGGGAATGTATCGGCGCCCACCGACGTGGGGCATGATGAGGTGATTTTCCGGGTCATGGGCATAGGCAAGCCACAATTCCTCGATGGGCCAGCGGCCGAGGTCGACTCCCGTGCCCTTCATGTCCTCGTTCCATGTGAGTGTGCGGTTGTGCTCCCCTTTGCTGTTGTACGGGAACTCCGGTTCCTTGCCATGAAGGAACACCACGTTGTGGTCTCCCCCCGCGGCCGAGCTTCCGCACCACTCCTGCACGGGGTAGCAAACCAGTTCTCCATCCTTCTGGAATTCGTCCATCGCCTTGACGCCGAGCTGCCAGTTGGCGTCGGTGATCTGGAAATCGTTCGCTGTATAGGAGATCACATCCAGGCCCGCGATGTCCCGCCCGTAGGAGGTGTTATAGGCAGGGCTATTCGTGCCCACGGTATCGTGCGCGTGGATATGGAGGTCGCCGTAGAACACCCGGGCACAGGGAGAGCGCTCGTCGAGCGTGACGTAATGGATCGCATCCGAGACGTCCAGCGTGCCGGGCATGCGTGCTACGACCGTGAGCTCGCCCTTGGCTCGCGGCAGGTCCGTGAGTGCCGCAGTAGCCCACCCCTGGGTGCTGAATGCGATCGTTTTCTTGTAGACCTGCTCGCCTTCGATGGTCGCGATGACTTCTGCGGAGCCTCCCGTGCCGACGCATGCATTGCCCCATCGATCGTGCGCGCTGAGTCTCAAGGAGAACGGGACATCGGGCCTTACCAGTCGCGCTCCGACGAGCGATAGCGCCGCGGGCGCGCCCGGAACGATATCGATGACGACGTCTCCAGGAACCGCCACGAAGCGCGAGGTTCCCAAGGGGTCGACGTAGCAGCGGAATCGGAACTTGTCCTCCGCGAAGGTTTGTACCCGCGTCCCCGGCCCACCCATGCGCCGGTCCCCGAGACGGACAATGATGTGGTCTCCCGCATTGAGGTAGCCGTCGACGGTGTCGACGATCACCGCCTTCTGGAACGGGCGCTCGTGTCCCTTTTGATCGAACCGAACCTTGAGCGATTGCACGGTGGCGGGACTTTGGCCTGGCGCCAGGGGACCGGCGTGATACTCCGCCGACACGTAATTGGCGCCTTGCGGATCGACCGTCTGGAAGAGCGCCCAGTCCGAATAGAATTTGAACGTGGCCTTGAACCACGCCCCGTCGGCGACCCCCGAGCTGCCGACCTCGTAGTCGATGACGATTTCGCTCCAGCTTCCCGCAACCAGCCGGTCGAGGTTGCAGGCCACGCGGCCCGCGAAGGGTAGCGCCTTGTTGCGCTCGTAAAGTCCGGCCGGCGCGACATAGGGGCCAAGTCGCTCGCGCAGTTCACTTTCGGAAAGTCCCTTCTGAACGGCATTTCCGGACGGGTCGGTCAGCTTATTCATCCCTAGCCTCCTGGGCTCAATGATCGGGTCTGGGTCGAAGCCGGAGGGGTCCTTGACGCCCCATCCTTGTCGCGCTTCCAGGAATATCGAATACAGTGTGAGATTGGCGATGTCGCGTAGGCTGCCGGATGCTGCCTTGCAGCAAACGGGGAACGGCGCGTTGGAGTGGAATCGCCCGATATTGAATCAGGGGTGGGCGGCGCCGTATGTCAGCCAACCGACACCCGCAATGCTCACTCGAACCGGGAACATGATGCCTGTCACGTCGTCGTACGAGCCGGTCTCACCCGAAGACGCGCCAGGCGCGGCGCGACCCGTCGCGCCGTCCAATTTCCTGGC
>JAAOZZ010000331.1 GCA_012274175.1 Betaproteobacteria bacterium | reverse complement strand
TGCTGAACATGTGGGCCGCCATGCCGCTCATCATCGTGAGCATGCTGCTGGTGATGAAGCTCACCGCCTTCGGCACCATGAAGGAGAACATCGACGCGCAGTTCAAGATCTTCCGCAACAAGCACACGTGGGCGATGACGCTGCTCTACATCGTCACCTTCGGTTCCTTCATCGGCTTCTCGATGGCGCTGCCGCTGTCGATGAAGGTGATCTTCGGCGTGAGCCACGTGCCCGACGCTGGCGGGGTCATGCGGCACACGCTCGCCAACCCGAACGCGCCTCCGGTGCTGGCCTACGCCTGGATCGGGCCGTTCGTGGGCGCGCTGATCCGCCCGGTGGGCGGCTGGATCGCCGACCGGGTCGGCGGCTCGATCGTCACGCAGATCATCTCGGCGGTGATGGTGGTCGCCTCGGTGGCCGTGGGCTACGTGATGCTGCTCGCGTACCGGTCGGCGGCGCCGGAGCAGTACTTCCTCGCGTTCATGCTGCTCTTCGTGGTGCTGTTCGCCGCGAGCGGTATCGGCAACGGCTCCACGTTCCGCAGCATCGGGGTCATCTTCGACCGCTCCCAGGCCGGACCGGTGCTGGGGTGGACCTCGGCGGTGGCCGCCTATGGCGCGTTCGTGGCGCCGGTGGTGATCGGCGAGCAGATCAAGGCCGGAACGCCGGAGCTCGCGATGTACGCGTTCGCGGCGTTCTACGCCCTGTGCCTCATCCTCAACTGGTGGTTCTACCTGCGCGGCGACGCGTACGTGAAGAATCCCTGAAACCCTGTCGGCGCCGATACCGCGGAGATCCACGATGAGCCATTTTCTCGATCGCCTCACCTACTTCTCGAGCCCGAGGGAGCCCTTCGCCGACGGCCACGGTGTCGTCACCGGCGAGGACCGCACCTGGGAAGACGCCTACCGCAATCGCTGGGCCCACGACAAGATCGTGCGCTCCACCCACGGCGTGAACTGCACCGGCTCGTGTTCGTGGAAGATCTACGTGAAGGGCGGCATCGTCACGTGGGAGACGCAGCAGACCGACTACCCGCGCACGCGCTTCGACATGCCCAACCACGAGCCGCGGGGCTGCGCGCGGGGTGCGAGCTACAGCTGGTACCTGTACAGCGCGAACCGCGTCAAGTATCCGATGGTGCGTGGGCGGCTGCTCAAGCACTGGCGCGAGGCGCGGGCCTCGCGCGATCCCGTGGCGGCGTGGGCCTCGGTCGTCGAGGACGAGGGCAAGCGCCGCGACTACCAGCAGGTGCGCGGCCTCGGGGGCTTCGTGCGCTCGAGCTGGGAGGAGGTGAACGAGATCGTCGCCGCGGCCAACGTCTACACGATCAAGCGGCACGGTCCCGACCGCGTCGTCGGCTTTTCTCCCATCCCGGCGATGTCGATGGTGAGCTACGCCGCGGGCTCGCGGTACCTGAGCCTCATCGGCGGCGTGAACTTGAGCTTCTACGACTGGTACTGCGACCTGCCGCCGAGCAGCCCCCAGGTGTGGGGCGAGCAGACCGACGTGCCGGAATCGGCCGACTGGTTCAACTCGAGCTTCATCATCGCCTGGGGCTCGAACGTGCCACAGACGCGCACGCCCGACGCGCACTTCTTCACCGAGGTGCGCTACAAGGGCACGAAGACGGTCGCGGTGACGCCGGACTACTCGGAGGTCGCCAAGCTCGCCGACATCTGGATGAACCCCAAGCAGGGCACCGACGCCGCCGTGGCGATGGCGATGGGGCACGTGATCCTGAAGGAGTTCTATTTCCCCGAAAGCGGCGGCGAGCGCAGCGCGTACTTCGACGACTACGTGCGCCGCTACACCGACATGCCGATGCTCGTGATGCTGAAGGAGCATCCGCTGCCATCGGGCGAAGTCGTCATGGTTCCGGACCGGTATGTGCGCGCGTCGGACTTCGACGGCAAGCTGGGCCAGGCCAACAACCCGGAATGGAAGACGGTCGCCTTCGACGAGTCGGGCAAGGTCGTGCTGCCCCATGGCGCCATCGGCTTCCGCTGGGGCGCCGACGGCCGCGCCGACGAGGGCCAGTGGAACCTGGAAGCGAAGGAAGCGCAAGACGGCCGCGAGGTGAAGCTGGCGTTGTCGCTGCTGGAAGGCAAGAACCCGAGCACCGAGACCGCCAAGGTGGGCTTCCCGTACTTCGGCGGCATCGTGAGCGAGCACTTCCCGAACAATCAGCAGGCCGACGTGCTGGTGCGCACCGTGCCGGTCAAGCGCATCGCGCTCGCCAGCGCGGGAGAGGCGCTGGTGGCCACGGTCTTCGACCTGCAGGTCGCGAACTACGGCGTGGCGCGGGGCCTCGCGGGCGAGATGGCCGCGAAGAGCTTCGACGACGACACGCCCTACACGCCGGCGTGGCAGGAGCGCATCACCGGGACGCCGCGCGCCCAGCTCATCACGGTCGCGCGCCAGTTCGCGGAAAACGCCCACAAGACCCATGGACGGTCGATGGTGATCATCGGTGCGGCGATGAACCACTGGTACCACAGCGACATGAACTACCGCGGCGTCATCAACATGCTGATGATGTGCGGCTGCATCGGCCAGAGCGGCGGCGGCTGGGCCCATTACGTGGGCCAGGAGAAGCTGCGCCCGCAGACCGGCTGGACGGCGCTCGCCTTCGCGCTCGACTGGATCCGCCCGCCGCGCCAGATGAACAGCACCAGCTTCTTCTACGCGCACACCGACCAGTGGCGATACGAGAAGCTGGGCATGGAAGAGGTGATCTCGCCGCTCGCCGATCGGAAGGCCTACGGCGGGACCATGATCGACTACAACGTGCGCGCCGAGCGCATGGGGTGGCTGCCGAGCGCGCCGCAGTTGCAGACGAATCCGCTGCAAGTGATTCGCGATGCGGCGAAGGCCGGCATCGACCCCAGGGAATACGCGGTAAAGGGCCTCCAGGACGGGTCGCTCAAGATGAGCTGCACCGACCCCGACCATCCGGACAACTGGCCGCGCAACATGTTCGTGTGGCGCTCCAACATCCTGGGATCCAGCGGCAAGGGCCACGAGTATTTCCTCAAGCACCTGCTGGGCACGAGCAACGGCGTGCAGGGAAAGGACCTGGGAGTC
>JAAOZZ010000330.1 GCA_012274175.1 Betaproteobacteria bacterium | reverse complement strand
GCACGATGGTGGAGACGAGGCCGCGCTCGCGGTCGACCCAGGCTCCCGTGAGCGCGAGCCCTTCCATCGCAAGCCGCGTGCCCTCCGGGCCCGCCGCGAGGGACTCGTAGTTCTGCAGTCGGTAGAACTGCCCGGGCCGGAACTGCCGCGCCGCGAGGGGCGCGCGAACGACCACTTCGACGATCTTCGCCGTGAGGCGGTCGACCCGATGCACCCGCGCCCGAAGCAGGTCGTTCAGCGATGTGAGGAAGAGCTCGGTTTCGGCGTGCTCGCGCGGCGCCCGCGCGGCGAGCACGCGGCTCACCACCGGGTAGCCCTGCTTCGCCGAGCCCATCGCCTTCACCACGTTGCCGAAGAACGAGGGATGCAGGTCACCGAAGAAGCTCATGAAGCGCCCGTCGTCCTCGCGCGCCATGAGCATCCGGGGCTCGCCGGGCTTGGCGGAGCGATCGGGCGTGACCGGTCGGCCGTCGTCGTCCACCGCCTGGAAGTAGCGCCCGTCGAGGTGGAAATGCTCGGGATCCTCCCGCGAGAGCACGGTGTTGGGTTGGGTGCCCGCGGCGATGAGGATCGTGCGCGCGGGCAGCTCCACGACCGCTTCCGTGACGGCTCCCGCGGCGTCGGTCGCGCGGGCCTGGACCACGAGCGCACGCGCGTGCCCGAAGCGGTCCACCTCGATGCGCATCGGCGACAGGTTCTCGGCGAAGCGGATGCCTTCCTCGAGGGCCTTCTCGACTTCCTCGTGGTTCAGGGTGTACGAGGGACTGTCGATGAGGCGCTTGCGATACGCGATGGTGGCACCGCCCCACGCCTGCAGCAGCTCGAGGATGCGCGCGGGGCGAGCCTCGGCGGCGGCGGCCGTGCGCTCGGCGCGCAGGGCGAGCGCGTGGGTCAAGAGCTCCTCGGCGACGAGGGTCTCCTCCTCGCTCCAGGCGTGGCGCACCTCGCCCGCGCTGCGCTCGGCCACGAGGGCCTCGTAGCGCGCGAGGAATTTCTCTACTTGCACGGGGTAGTACGCGAGGGATTCCGTCGCCGTGTCGATCGCCGTGAGCCCGCCGCCCACCACGACGATGGGCAGGCGCACCTGGAGGTTGGCGATCGAGTCGGTGCGTGCCGCGCCGGTGAGCTGCAGTCCCATGAGGAAATCCGACGCGGTGCGCACGCCCCGGGCGAGCCCCTGGGGCATGTCGATCACCGTGGGCCTGCCGGCTCCCGCGGCGAGCGCGATGTGGTCGAACCCCAGCTCGAAGGCGCCCTGCGCGGTGAGGGTGCCGCCGAACCTCACGCCCCCGAACAGCGCGAACTGCGCCCGGCGCTCCACCAGCAGGCGCGCGACCTTGAGGAAGTTCTTGTCCCAGCGCACCGTGATGCCGTACTCCGCCACGCCGCCGAACCCGGCCATCACGCGGCTTTCCAGCGGCTCGCGCAGCTCGGCCACGTCGCGGATCGGGCGAAACGCCACGCGGCTGCCGTCGAGCGCCACGCCGGAAAGCGCCGGTTCGAGGGGCTCGATCTTCAGCCCGTCGATGCCGACCACCGTGTGGCCATCGTTCATGAGGTGGTGGGCGAGCGTGAAGCCGGCAGGGCCCATGCCCACCACCAGCACGCGCTTGCCGGTGGGATCAAGAGCCCGCGGGCGGCGCAGGCTGAGCGGGTTCCAGCGCGTGAGCAGCGAGTAGATCTCGAATCCCCACGGCAGCCCGAGCACGTCCTTCAAGGTGCGCGTCTCGGCCTGGGGGATGTTCACCGGGTCCTGGCGCTGGTAGATGCACGACTTCATGCAATCGTTGCAGATGCGGTGCCCGGTCGCGCACACCGTGGGATTGTCGATCACGATCATCGCGAGCGCGCCCACCGCCCAGCCTTCGGTCTTGAGCTTCTGGAACTCCGAGATGCGCTCCTCGAGCGGGCAGCCGGCGAGGGGCACTCCGAAGGGGCTCTTCTTGAAGGCGACGGGCGCATCGCCCGAGGCTTTCTCCCGCAGCCCCTTCGAGCACGAATCCTTGCCCTGCTCGTGGCACCAGATGCAGTAATTCGCCTCGTCCAGCGCGCCGGCGAGGCTCGTGCCGGGGTCCGTGAGCGCGAAGCCCTCGCGCCGGCGGACGTGATGCAGCGTGTGCACGGAATAACCCTGGCGCACCTCTGTTTGCACCGGGACCAGATGGAGCGGATCGACCCGTTGGGGTGGCTTGAAGAGCACGCCGCCGCGAAAGCGCCGGCGGCCCTCGGCCGTGTGCGCCGCCCAGGCGCCGAAGCGCTCGGCGAGCGCGAGTTCCGCGGCGTGCGCGGGCTCGTCGGCGAGCCACTCGAGGATCTTCTCGGCGAATCGCAGCTCGTCGAAGGCGCCGCCCAGCAGCGTGGCCACTTGCGCTTCGAGCGCTGCACCGTCGAAGCCCTCGGCGTCGGCGGCCTTCCACTTGAGCATCGCGCGGCGCTGGACGAACTTGCGCTTCACGCGAAAGAGCGGCCCCAGGCGATGGTGGCCGTCCACGAGGTCCTGCCATTCTTCCTCGATGCCGAAGAGCCCGGCGACGAAGCGATCGAGGTGGGGTGCCACGGCGATCAGCAGCTCGGCCTCGTCCTTGTACGCGAGGGTGCCGGGCGAGCGGCGGGCCTCGGTCCAGCGCGCATGCAGCGCCGCGTCGGCTGCGAGCAACCAGCGCGAGAAATGTCCGTCGACGAGCTCGAGTCCCTCGGTCCGGTAGAGGTCCTGGAAGTCGAGCCCGAAGCCGAGGATGAGGGCGGGAAACGTCGTCATGCTGCGCGAATCGGGAATGTTTCCGGTGGACAAAGGGTCTCATTTTACCGGACGCGGCCCGCCCGATCGAATGCGCCGCCCCGGACGCCATCCGAAAGACCCTACAGGGCGTATGCATATTCCGGACCGGGCCCTTTGATATCATTTCCGTTCTCCCCGCACCTCTCCCCGACGCAAGGAGTCATTCCATGGAACGCCGCGAATTCCTTCGCCTGACCGGCGCGGCCT
>JAAOZZ010000329.1 GCA_012274175.1 Betaproteobacteria bacterium | reverse complement strand
GCGCGACCGCTCGAGCTCGAAGAAGGCGAAGCTCGCAAGGTGCGCCACCACCAGTCCCCCGATGATGACGAGGAGCACACGCCCCACAAGCGTGCGCGGCCCTGCCGCCCCGGCCCGCGGAACGTTCACCGGCCGGCCGGGGCGCCGCCGCGCCGGCGCGCCGCGCCGACCGCGTCGACCTGCGCGCTCAGGACGTAACCCTCTCCGTAAACCGTCTGCAGCAGCCGGGCCTCGCCCTTGTCTCCCAGCGCCTGGCGCAGGCGGCTCACCCGCACGTCGATGCTGCGGTCGTAGGCCGGAGCCTCGCGCCCCTGGGTGAGCTCCACCAGCAGGTCGCGCGTGAGCACCCGGTTGGGCCGGGCGAGGAAGATGCCCAGCAGTTCGAACTCCGCCCCCGAGAGCGCGACCCGCGTGCCGTCGGGCCGGGTGAGGGCGCGGCGCAGCAGGTCCATGCGGAATCCCTCGAAGCGGTATTCGGCCACCTCGGTGGCGGATTCCTCGGGCTGCGCGCGCGCGAGGATGGCCCGGATGCGCGCGAGCAGCTCGCGCGGGTGGAAGGGTTTCGCGAGGTAGTCGTCCGCGCCCATCTCCAGGCCCACGATGCGGTCGACGTCCTCGCCGCGGGCCGAGAGCATAAGCACGGGAATGCGGCTGCGCGCGCGCAGGTTGCGGCAGAGCGCCAGCCCGTCCGGGCCCGGCATCATGAGGTCGAGCACCACGAGGTCCACCGAGCGCTCCTCGAGGGTGCGGGCGAGCTCGCGGCCGTCAGGGAGCACGCTAACGCGGAAGCCGTTGCGTTCGAGGTACTCGGCGAGTAGGGTGCGGATGTCTAGGTCGTCGTCGACGACGAGGATATGCTTCGGCATGGGTCCTTATCGTCACCGAACCCGGCGCCCGCGGCGGGGCGGCAATTGTAAGCAAATTTTGCAACGTGGCCGGAAGCGCGACTTCCGTTGCAATCGATGCCCCCTCCGGCGCTGGAATTGCTAGCATGCGCGTGAATCCAACCTTGGCAAGGAGTCCTTTCGTGTTCAAGAACAAGAACTGGCGTCTGGCCGCCCTCGCGGCCTTGCTCACGCTCGTGGCGGGTTGCCACGGCGGACACACCCAGAATTCCACCGACATGCGGGCCGTGAACGCGGTGATCGACGCCGAGCCCCTCGACGTGCTGGTGGACAACGACGTGAAATTCGGGGGCCTCGCCTTCGGCGCGACCTCGCCCTTCAGCGAGTTCTCCTCCGGGGGCCGCGAAGTCACGCTGCGCTCCGCCAGCAACCAGGCGGTCTTCTTCGACAAGAACCTCAACTTCGGCAGCGGGGCGAACTACACGCTCGTGATCTACGGCACGCGCAGCGCCATGTCGGCCCTGCAGCTCACCGACGACATCGTGAGCCCCGATACGGCGCCGGCCTCCGGAAACTTCAAGATCCGCGCGGTGGGCGCGTCCGCCGACTCGGGTCCCGTCGACGTCTACGTGACCCAGGCCGCGGACATCTCGAACTCGCCCGCCACGATCGGCTCGATCTCCTTCACGTCGGTCTCGGGCTACTCGGAGAGCGCGGCGGGAAGCTACCGCATCGTGCTCACGGTGACGGGCACCAAGGACGTCCTGTTCCAGTCCGCTCCCCAGACCTTCGCCGCGGGCTCGATCTATTCCCTCGTGGTGGTCCCCTCCGGCGGCGGAAAGCTCGCCAATGCGCTGCTGCTCCTGCAGGGCCAGGGCGGTACGGGAACGCTGCTGGCCAACCCGAGCGGGCGCATCAAGGCGGTGAACGCCGTGCCCGACTCGAACGGCTTCAACTTCAAGGCCGACGGGACGATGCTGCTCTCCAACGTGCCGTTCGGCGGCAGCTCGAGCTACGTTTCCCTCGCCACCGGGGCACGCACGCTCCAGCTCGAGGCGTCCAACGTGCCGGGCACGAACGTCGCCACGCTCCCGCTGCAGGTGGATCCCGCCCGCGATTACACCGCGGTCGCCGTGAATTCCCTCGCCCAGGCGCAGCTCGTCACGTTCGCCGACGACAACTCGCTTCCCGCGACCGGGTTCGCGAAGATCCGCTTCGCCAATGCGCTCGCGAGCGCCCCCGGCGCCGACGTGCTGGTGAATTTCGCGAGCCAGGTGAGCGGCCTCGCGTACAAGAGCGCGTCGAGCTACTACACGTTCGCGCCCTCCCTCACCTACACGTTCACCTTCGCGACCCCGGGAGGAATCACCGTGCTCGCGACGCTCACACCCGTGGAGATCGATGCGGGAGCGGTCTACACCGTGTATCTGGTGGGAACCGCGTCCGCGCCCCAGCTGCGCCTGGTGCGGGACCGCTGACGAAAGGAATCGCGGCCGCTTTCGGGCGGCCGCGGGGCTAGGCGAGGGGCTCGGGCAAGAGCCCGGAAGCCTTTCATGCGGTGCGGTCGAGGCGCGCCAGGAGGCGGTCGAGCAGCTTCCTCCGGGCGTTCCACCGGGAAAACGTGTGGTCGGCGCGAGGGATCCTCTCCAGGTGGATGCGGCCGCTGCGCAGGGCGCGGGTGGCAGTCACCTTCGCATGGGCCATCAGCACGTCGCGCCCCGGGTCGCCTTCGGAGACGAAGAGCGTCACGCGCCGCCCCATCGCGAACAGGCGCTTAAGGTCCCGGGACAGGCGCGGTCCTCCCGCGGGCGCCAGCAACTCCCAGAGCGCGTCCCGGTAGGTCCGCGCCACCGTGCGCGGATAGGAGCGCGCGAGCTCGAGCATGCGGCGGAAGTTCACGTCCCCCCGCAGCAGCTTGAGCCAGCGCCGGGGATCGCGCAGGGACCGGCGGTATTGCAGCATGTCCTCGAACCGGCGCGACGTGTCGAGGCTCATGCCGTCCACCCAGTGGAACTGCATCGGGTTGATCAGGACGATCTCCTCGATGGCCGCATCCTCGATCTCGAGCCCCGCATGGAACGCGGTATGGGCGCCCGAGCACAGGCCCATCACGACGAGCCTGCCGTGGCCGAGCGAGCGCAGGTGCTCCACCGCCCGGCGCGCGTCCTGCGTGGCCGTGCGCGGGTAGGGATAGTTTTCGCGGCCCGGCGCGCGGTTCACGCTGTCGCCCAGGCTCTCGAGGTCGAACCGCAGGCACGGGAAGCCCCGCGCGGCGAGCTCGCGCGCGAGCGTCACGTAGAGCCGGTGCGGGCCCACGTGGTGTGCGGCGCCCGCGTTGCACAGGACGACGGCCGGGTGCCGCGAAGGCGACTGCGGGCGGCTCAGGATTCCGAAAAGGTGCCCCTCCTCGCCGAAGCGGCAGATGGCCTCTTCCACGTTCGACGACACGGCCACGGTGGAGGTCTCCTCTCGGAGGACCGGCTGCGCTCCGGATCCGTGCGAATCGAGCGCTGGCCCGGCATGCATCGCGGCCCAATCGACCAGCGTGGCGATCGCCGCCTCGGGCACGACGGTGAACTGGTGCTCGGCCATCATCCCGGCCCACCCCGGCAGGCGGGCGCCGTCGGTGGCGATGCCGAGCGCGCCCAGGTGCGCCGCGAGGGCGCCATCGGCGACGAGGTCGTCGCGGTGGATAACCAGCGCGCGGCCGCTCACGCGCGGGGCGCACGCGAGGAGGTCCACCGCGCCCATGGCAGCGAGGGTCTCGGCGCTCGTCATGAAGCCCGCGCTTTCGATGGCGCCTTCGGCCGCGCCCTCGATGGAGCGATCGCCGTCTTCGGCCGCGAGGGCGATTGCCCGCAGCTCGCGCACGTATCCCCGCCCCTTCACGCACGGGTTCCAGAGCACCAGGTGCTCCACGGGCGTTTCGGCCGCTGCGAGCGCGGCAAGCGTCGCCCCGAAGCGCACTCCGACGAGGCACGCACGGGCGCGCCCGCTGAGCCTGCGGGCATGGCCGATCGCCGTGCGGATGCTCGCCTGCCACGCCTCGACGCGTCCCGGATCGAGGTCGCCGCCGGGCGAGTCACCGGTGCCGTCGTAGTCGAAGCGCAAGCACGGAATGCCGGCCTGGGCGAGTCGATCGGCGAGGTGGCGCAGCGAACGGTGCGAGCGCGTGTACTCCGAGCCTACCGGCGGACAGACAACGGCCACGCAGTCCCGGGGTGCCGCGGCCGGCGCTTCGTGGTACCAGGCGAAGATCGGCCGGCTCGCGCCATCGAGGAATAGCGCGCGCCTTTCGACCCTCGAGCCCTGCGCCAGCGCGCAGGGCTCGAAGAGCACGTCATCGCGCTTCATCCGCCGGTCCCTTCCGCCGGACGTTGCGCGCGCACCGTGAGGCTTGGCGCGAGATTGAGCGCCTCCACGTGCGCCTTGAACTGCGACCCGTCGTGCTCCCGCGGCGTGAAGACGATCGTCTTCGTGCGTCCCGGCGCCAGGTGGAAATGGTTGTCGTCGGGCGCGAAGTCCTCGCATGTGAACACCACGGCCTGCAGGAATTCGTCGCAGCGGATCGTCGCCTCGACCTTGCCGTCGGCTCGCCATCGCGCCGCGAGCTCCACCGCCGCGGCCTGCATCACGGGAAGGTCCATGCCGACCGGGAAGTGGAAATCTTCCCCGAGCACCTCTCCGTCCATGTCCTTGAGGCACACGGCGATCACCTGGTGGCGCGGCGGCCCGAAGCGATAGGCCGCGGTGCTGTCGGAGAAGTAGCCCAGCATGCCGTCCGCGTTGAGCGAGATCGCGCCGTGGGGCGCGACGGAGACCGCTTGCGTCGCGCCATCGGCCTCGCCACCTCCCGCCCGGAGCATCCGCAGCTCGAGCAGCGCCTCGAGCGGCCGCGGGGATTCGTTGATCACGTGCACGGCGAGGCCGTCGAGCCCCTCGTCCGTGAGGTGCACCGACCGGGGCACCCACGCGCGCTTGAGCTGCCACAGCGCCGCCTTGGGCCGCCCCAGGGCGTCGACGATGCCCCATCCCGCCCCGGGCACGAAGTCGCGCAGGAACCACACGAGCGCGCCGGCGCAGTCGCTCGCGGGGGACCTCCACTCGGCGAAGACGCGCCGCATCACCTCGCCCGTGACGGCGCGGGAGACCGCGTAGTAGCGCGCGAGGTCCTGGCTGCGCAACGCCACCGGGTCGCAGGCGAAGAGCTCCTTCACGTAATGGTCGCGGATGTCCTCGAAGTCCCAGCCGGCGCCGGCATCTCGCGGCTGGCGCGCCTTCCAGAGGGGATGGTGGGGCGCGGGCGTGGGCGTGCCGAAAGCCCGCGTGATGGTCTCCACGTCGGGCACGTTGGAGAAGCCGAGGCATTCCGTGGTGAACTTCACGCGCGCGAGCTTCGCGTCGCTCACGGGCCGGCGGTAGGCGCCCACGCCGTAGTAGTGGGAGATGCCCGCGCCCACGTGGAACGGGAGCGCCCCGCCACACGGCGTCGAGGGGAAATACGGGACGCCGGCGTGCAACGCGGCGCAGTGGCGCGCGATCGCCTCGCGGAAGAACTCGTTGTTCCACTGCTCGGCGGGCAGCCCTAGCATCGCCGCCTGCTGCGCGATCTCGCTTCCGCCGCAGTAGGCGGCGATGCAGGGATGCCGTTGCAGGCGACCCAGCTGGTGGCGCACTTCGGCCTCGACCTCGGAGCGGAACTCGCGGTCGGCCACCGGGTAGTCCATGTTGGCGAACATGAAATCCTGCCACACGAGGATGCCCAGCTCGTCGCACAGGCGGTAGAAGTCCTCGGACTCGTAGGCCATGGTGCCGCCCACCCGCAGCATGTTGACGCCCGCGTCGCGCGCCGCTTCCAGCGCCGCGCGCAACGCCGCGGGCTCGCCCCTCAGGGCGAGGATGTCGATCGGGGTCCAGCACGCGCCGCGGCAGAACACTGGCACGCCGTTCACGATGAACCGCATCCGCTCGCCCGCCTGGTCGAGGACGATTTCCCTGAAACCCACGCTCGCGCAGTCCACGTTCAGCCACTCGCCGTCGATGCGAAGCTCCAGCCGGCAGGCGACGAGGTGGGGCGTGCCGTGGGTATGGGGCCACCACAGCGGAGCGTTCGCGATGGCGAGCTCGCCGTGGATCGCCGCCGACGCCCCGGGCTCGACCTGGAGCACGTGGGTGCGATCGCCCAGGCGCAGCCTCGCCTCCTCGAGCGCGCGGGCGCCGTGCAGCGCGACCACCGCCTCGATGCGAAGGCGTCCCGTGGATCCTTCGGCGCGCGCCTGCACGTCGAGCGCGGTGAGCTCGACCCGCCCCACGCTCTCGAGCGCGACGGGAGCCCACGGGCCCACGGGCGCGATTGCCGGTGTCCATCCGGGGATGCGCCCGAGCAGCGTGGTGCGAAACCAGCGCAGCTCCTGCCGCGCCACGAGCGCGGTGCGCCAGCGCGGCCGCGCCCGCTTGCGCGCCATGGCCGCGTCGAGGGAAGCGAATCGGATCGTGAGCTCGTTCTCCCCATCGGCGCGCAGGATCCCCGTCACGTCGACCCGTTGCGCGACGAACATGTTGCGCGAGGACAGCAGCGCCTGGCCGTTGAGCCACACCTGGGCGAGCGTGGCCAGGCCCTCGAAGCGCAGGCGATAGAGCGTGCCCGGGGCTTCCTTCGGCGTCGCGAAGCGCATCCGGTACCACCAGTCGTCGGCGTCGTAGGGACCCGGCGCATCGAGGTCTCCGTGCACGCTGGAGGCCACGGTTCCCGGGACTTTCGCGGGGCGCCACTCGAGCGCGGCCTGCGCAAGCCCGTCAGGGCTCGCGCAGGCGCCGGCGGGCGTGCTTGCGAGCTCCCAGCCTTCGTGCAGCCACGCGATGCGTCCGGTGCCGAGCACGGTGCCGGAGGGCAGTCCGGTCATCGCGGGCTCCTCACCCGAAGCGCTCGCGCAGGGCGCCAGCCGCGAGCTCCCATCGGGCGCCCATGGCGTCGAGCGGCGCGAGATCGAGGGACTTGCGGCGCGCCATCGCGCGGGCGAGCTGGAACTGGAATGCCTTGGCGGTCGAGGCGATGTCCCGCAGCGCATCGGCAGCGGCTTCGAGGCCGCCCACGCCGTGCCCGCCCAGCCAACGCAGGTACGTCTCGCCCAGCTCGAAGCACGCTCCGTACTGGCGCAGGTTCGCGAACGAGTACGCGTGGAAGTGCTCGAGGTCGGACTGCACGAGCCATTCCAGGTCGGCGGCGAAGCGCGCCTTGAAGCGCGCGAAGGGATTGTCCCGCGGCATGCGGGCGACATGGCGGCGCAGCAGCGCGAGCGAGGCCTCGGCGAGTGCCGCACCGCGCGGGGCGGCGAACCCGGGGCGCGATTTCACGTACTCGACGTAGGGCGGCAGCACGCGCTCGTGGGCGGGACCGTCCAGCTGGAAGAGCTCGCGGAAATCGTCGCCCTCGAGGGCGAAGTAGCCCGCATTGTGGAAGTAGCCCAGCCGCCGCCCCTGCGCGTCGATCTCGTTGATGCCCACGGTCGTCTTGCTGTGCTCGCGGCGATAGGCGGTGCCGGCGGTGTCGGGAAGGAACCACGCGTCCAGCTCCACCAGCACCGGGCGCCCCGCCTCGAGCTGCTCGACCACGTGCTCCACCAGGGGCCGCCAGATCGCGAGCTCCTGCAGGTCGAATCCGTACAGCTCGTAGAGGTCCGCCGCGGGCGGCTTGAAGAAGGTCCACTGGTCGCCCTCGAAGTCGATCGCGAGCGTGAAGGGCAGCGCCGCGACCGGCTCGTGTCCCAGGCCGTGGGCGAGCTCCACCAGCAGGTCCGTGTAGCAATTGGTCTCCGCCCAGGTGCGGCCCTCGCCGTGGATCGCATGGCGGCGATAGGTGGCGGGGTCGAGCGCGGCGATCCTCAGGCGCCGCGGCTCAGTCGAGGGCCAGCACATGGCGGACGTCCCGGGGCCAGGCGCCGATCGCGAGTCCGTGGGCCCGGAACAGCGCGAGTGCGACGCGCTCCAGCCCGAAGCCCACGCACGCGCTGTGGGCCGTGCTGCCGTCGTGGCTACGGATGTCGAACGCCGCGCCGAAGTGGTCGAGGTGGTAGTTGCACGAGCCCACGGCCGTGGGCTTCTCGGCGGAGCAGATCGGCACCACGAATTCGTACTTGAGGCTCTGCTCGCGCTGCATCGCCTTCTGCACCTTGCCGCCGCGGCCGAAGAACGGGTCGTTGGCCACGACCGGCGTGGCATGCAGCCCGACCGCGCGCAGCAGCTCGCCGCCGCGGGCGAGCCAGTAGTCGCGGTGCTCGAGGGCCTCCCCGGGCAAGCCCAGCCGCACGACCTCGTGCATCCGGAAGATCTGCATGCGGGCGGGATCGTCGCTGGGCTCGTGGCGGAAGGCGAAACCCTGCAGGTCCACGCGCCGCCCGCCCTCGGGCAGCGTGCCGCCCGCCAGGGTGGGATAGAGCGGGTAGCAGATCGCGGGCGTCATCATGACTTCGGCCGGCGCGAGGTTGCGGCTCCAGTCCTCCCCGCGCTCGAATTTTCCGAGCATCTCGCGATGCTCGAGCTCGCCCCCGGTGAACGTGTGGACCGATCCCATGAGGTCGGGAAAATTGTGGATGTGGTCGATGCGCCGGTAGTCGCTGCGATTGAAGAGCGGCGGGAAGCGCAGCACCTCGGGAGCGAGCTCGGCGCTCGCACGGGCGACGTACTCGTCGAAGCGCACGATGACGCGCTCGAAGTCGCGCCCCCGTCCGTACACGCCGCGCACGCCCATGGGCACCAGCAGGCCTTCGGCGACGAGCTCGCCCAGGTATTCCCGGTATGCGTCGCCCGTCGGCAGCGCAAGGTCACCATGCTCCGCGGGCTGGACGCACATCGCCCTCAGCCCTCCCGCAGCGCGACCTGCATCGTGGCGTTCTGGCCGAGGATGCGATCGTTGTTGACCATGAGGCCCGCGCCGGTCGCGTCGCGCAGGTGCCGGCCCAGGGAAAGCTTGGAGTCGTTGCGATACCCCGCGATGCCGCAGATCACCATGGCGCGCCCCACCACGTCGACCACGAGCTGCGAGGCGGTGAGCTTGAGGTTGTTCATGCGGACCACGAACCGGTAGTCCCCGAACGCATCCGGGTCTGCCTGCGCGAGCAGGCGCGCGTATTCCGCGAGCGTGGAAGCAAGCGTGCCGCGCATCGTGTCGAGCACGAGGTCGGCCTCCGCGAGGCGCGTGGCGGACAGGGGGATCGTGCCCGGCGTCTTGCGCGCCTCGGAGCGCACTGCGCCGCGCGCGCGGTTCAGCGCATCCGTGGCGAGGCCCACCCAAAGCGATGCCCATACCACGTGGGCGAACGGATGCTGCGTGCGGGCGTGGATCTCCGCGTAGGGCGCGGGCAATATCTGGGCGGCGTCCCCGGCGCTCTTCACCTCGAAGCCGGGGCTGCAGGTGCCGCGGAACCCGAGCGTGTCCCACTGCGAGAGCTGCCGCAGCGCGCAGTCCTGCCTGCGCACGAGCACCTGCACCTGGTCGCTCCTCGCCGCGTCCTCCGACCTGCGGCACGTGACCAGGATCGCGTCGGCCGTCGCGCCGTAGGAGATGACGGGCGCCTGCTTTTCCAGCGTGAAGCGCCCGTCCTCCACCTTCACCGCGCACACGCTCGAGCGCGCGTCGCCCCCGACGCCCAGCTCCGTGGTGGCGGAGGCGAGCAGGTACTGGCGAGCGACGAGCTCGCGCGCGTAGTCGCGGAAGAAAGGTGCGTCGAGCGCGTGGTGCACGATGCACGCCACCTGGATCTGGTGCATAGCGAAGATCATCGCCGTGGACGCGCAGTGGTGCCCGAGCGCCTCGCACACTTGCGCCACCTGGGACACGTCGAGGCCCATTCCGCCGCATTCGGCCGGCACGTAGGCCCCGAGCAGCTTCTCCGCCTTCAGGGCCGCGAACGCTTCGTGGGGAAAGCGCGCGTCGCGGTCGACCGCGTCCGCATGGGGCGCCACGGCCTCGCGGCCGATGGCGTGCACGCGCTCGAGCAGCGCGCGCGAGTCGGGCGGGGCCGGGAGGATCGCTCGGCGCGCGACGTTCATCGCCTCACCCCGCGATCCGGTCGCGATCCGTCGCGCCCCGCAACTCGGCGATCGCCTCGGCGAGGCAGCGGATGGATCCGAACGTTTGGCGTCCCAGCATGCGGTCGAGGAATTCCACGTCGAAATGCTCCTCGAGCGCGAGCATCAGGTTCACCGTGGACAGCGACGTGAGCCCGGCTCGGTAGAGGTCGCTCTCGTCGGTGAGCTCGTCCACGGCCATGCGCAGGCGGGCGTGCTGGGCGACGAGAGGACGGATCTGCTCGGAGTACATGGTGGTCGGTGCCGGCGGCTGGAGGAGCGGGGACATTGCTCCGGATGATGAGCGCCGAATGGGACGCCCACGCGCTGCGCCTGATCGTCCGCCCGGATTATTTCAAGGACCGGAACTCGATGTCCGGGTAGGACATTCGCACCGACGAGCGTCGGCCGCGGCCCGGCGTGAAAATGCCGGCGTGGAAGCCGGCATTTTCCCCGGACGCGGAACCGTCAATACCGGATGATCGGATCGTCGGGCATCTCGTCGGTGCGATCGGCATCCGTGCGCGGCGCGATGCCGATCACCCGCGGGGTGTCGCGCCGCGCCCGGTCGCGGGCTTCGTGGTCCAGCTCCGAGCGCGTGATTTCGTTGGGCAACGGCGTACGCGTCGAAGCCGCGGTAGCCGCGCTCGTGCCGGCAGGGCGCTCGCGGGGCGCGATCGTTTCGTTGCCGAACCATCCGGTGCCGGCGTCGAAGGGGGCGGCGTCGCGCGTCGCGGGCGGGACGGGCAAGGCGGGCGCCGGCGACTTCCCGTGGGCGAGGGTGGCGGAAAGCGCCACGGCGAGCGCGGTGATCGCGAGGCAGGGGGAGAATGCGCCCATGGCGGCTTCCTTTTTCGATTCCATGGAGGGTTCGATCGGAATCGCGGCCGGAGGTTTGCCGCTCGCCATAGGCTGTTCGGCGCCCGTCCCGGCGAAGCGCGCGCCTCAGT
>JAAOZZ010000328.1 GCA_012274175.1 Betaproteobacteria bacterium | reverse complement strand
GTGCCCGAAGAACAGGAACAGGATGCCGATGTGGAACAGGTTGCTGCCCCAGCGCAGCGTGCCCGCCCGCAGCAGCTGCGACGAGTCGCTCTTCCACGTGTATTGGTCCCGGTCGAAGCGCGCGAGGCTTCCCATGAGGAACACCGACATGCAGATGTACGGGTAGACGTTGAAGAAAAAGGAATGCAGGTACGACATGACGGGGCTCATGGGGCCGCTCCTGGCTGTGGGTTGCCGCTGTCCACCCGCGTGGACCGGACGACGTGGATCGGTTGCGCCTGGCCGGGGCGCGCCTGGCCCTTCGCCGAGCAGCCGTCGAACACCGGCGGCTCGGCCCAGCTCTCGTCCAGCGGCTCCTCGGCCGCCGGTTCCACCGCCTGCGCCGCGGCGCCCGAGAGCTCGATCAACGCGCCCAGCACGCTCGCATAGGCGCTCTCCCGCTTGATCAGGGCGCCGAACAGCCCATTGAGGATATGGGCGATCTCCGAGAGGAAGGCCCGCGCCTCGCGCGGCGGCTGGGTGGAGGCGAACTCGAGCACCACCGGCAGGTAGTCCGGAAGCTCCGAGGGCGAGAGGTAAAGGCCCGCCGCCTCGTAGGTGCCGCAGAGGTCGATCATTGCCGGGCCGCGATCGCGCGAGTCGCCGTGCACGTGCTCGAAGAGGTGCAGCGAGGTGGACCGGCCGCGGTCGAAGAGCTCGACATAGTCCGCCTCGACCTCCAGCGGATCGGCGTGCTCCAAGGCGTACATCAACGCGTCGAGCTCCACGCGGCGCGAGGGCGTGATCGCCTCCTCGCCCGCGAGCAGCGCGCGCATCTCGGGCAGGTGCCCGCGCATCCGCGCATCGGGGTAGCCGAGCAACGCCGCCAGCACGCGCAGGCTGGCGCTCATGGGGCGTGGGGAAGATAGCGCGAACATGTCAGATCTCCGCCCGGATGGGAATGGTGCGCTTCTTCTCGCTGCCGAAAAGGCTGGTCTCGGTGGTGCCCTCGGAGCAGCCGTTGCCGAAGCTGAAGCCGCAGCCGCCGCGCACGTTGAAGGTGTTCTCCGCATATTCCCGGTGGGTCGAGGGGATCACGAAGCGGTCCTCGTAGTTGGCGATGGCCATCACGTGGTACATGTCCTCCACCTCGGCCTGGGTGATGCCCACCTGGGACAGCACCTTCTCGTTGATGCGGTTGTCGACGTGCTTTTCCCGCTGGTAGGCGCGCATCGCCAGCATGCGCTCGAGGGAACGCACCACCGGCGTGGTGTCCCCGGCCGTGAGCAGGTTCGCCAGGTACTTCACCGGGATGCGCAGCTGGTTCACGTCGGGAATCTCGCCGTTGGCTCCCACGTGGCCCGCGTTGGCCGCGGCGCTGATGGGCGAGAGCGGCGGAACGTACCAGACCATCGGCAACGTGCGGTACTCGGGGTGCAGGGGGAGCGCCACCTTCCATTGCACCGCCATCTTGTAGACGGGACTGTTGCGAGCGGCCTCCATCCAGTTGTCGGGGATGCGATCGATGCGCGCCTGCTCGATCACCTTCGGGTCGAACGGGTCGAGGAAGATGTCGAGCTGCGCCTGGTAGAGGTCGCGGTCGTGCTCGACGCTCGCCGCTTCCTGGATGCGGTCGGCGTCGTAGAGCAGCACGCCCAGGTAGCGGATGCGCCCGACGCAGGTCTCGCTGCACACCGTCGGCTGCCCCGCCTCGATGCGCGGATAGCAGAAGATGCACTTCTCGGCCTTGCCGCTCTTCCAGTTGTAGTAGATCTTCTTGTAGGGACAGCCGCTCACGCACATGCGCCAGCCGCGGCACTTGTCCTGGTCGATCAGCACGATGCCGTCTTCCTCGCGCTTGTAGATCGAGCCCGAGGGGCAGCTCGCCACACACGCCGGGTTGAGGCAGTGCTCGCACAGGCGCGGCAGGTACATCATGAAGGTGTTCTCGAACTGGCCGTAAATGTCCTTCTGGATGTCGTCGAAGTTGCGGTCGCGGCTGCGCCCCGCGAACTCGCCGCCGAGGATCTCCTCCCAGTTGGGGCCCCAGACGATCTTGTCCATCTGCTTGCCGGTGATGAGGCTGCGGGGCCGCGCCGTGGGTGTCGCCTTCATCTCGGGTGCGGACTGCAGGTGCCCGTAATCGAAGGTAAACGGCTCGTAGTAGTCGTCGATGTCGGGCAGGTTGGGGTTGGCGAAGATCTTCATCAAGAGCTTCCAGCGGGCGCCCTGGCGCGGCTCGATCGAGCCGTCGGCCTTGCGCACCCAGCCGCCGTTCCACTTGTCCTGGTTCTCCCATTCCTTCGGGTAGCCGATGCCGGGCTTGGTCTCCACGTTGTTGAACCAGGCGTATTCCATGCCGGGGCGGCTGGTCCAGACGTTCTTGCAGGTGACGGAGCAGGTGTGGCAGCCGATGCACTTGTCGAGGTTCAGCACCATGCCGATCTGGGCGCGGATCTTCATGCGACTTCTCCCTGGGCCTGGACCGGGCGGATCAGCTCGTCGGCCACGGGCGTGTCGAGCCAGTCGATGCGGTTCATCTTGCGCACGACCACGAACTCGTCGCGATTGGTGCCGATGGTCCCGTAGTAATTGAATCCGTAGCTGAACTGGGCGTAGCCGCCGATCATGTGCGTGGGCTTGAGGACGATGCGGGTCACCGAGTTGTGGATCCCGCCGCGTACGCCCGTGATCTCGGAGCCGGGCGTGTTCACGATCTTTTCCTGCGCGTGGTACATCATTACCATGCCGGGCTTCACGCGCTGGCTCACCACGGCCCGGGCCGCGATGGCGCCGTTCACGTTGAAGAGCTCGATCCAGTCGTTGTCCACGATGCCGGCGCGCTTGGCGTCGTCCTCGCTCATCCACACGCAGGGGCCGCCGCGGCTCAGCGTGAGCATGATGAGATTGTCGGTGTACGTCGAGTGGATGCCCCACTTCTGGTGCGGCGTGATGAAGTTCAGGGCGATCTCCGGGTTGCCGTTGGGCTTCACGCCCAGGATGCCGGCGGTGGCCTTCAGGTCCACGGGCGGGCGGTAGCTCGTGAAACCCTCGCCGAAGGCGATCATCCACGGGTGGTCCATGTAGAACTGCTGCCGGCCGGTCAAGGTGCGCCAGGGGATCAACTCGTGCACGTTGGTGTAGCCCGCGTTGTACGAGACGGTCTCGCTCTCGATGCCGCTCCAGGTGGGCGAGCTGATGATCTTGCGTGGCTGGGCCTGGATGTCGCGGAAGCGGATCTTCTCGTCCTCGCGGTGGATCGCGAGGTGCGTGTGGTCGAGCCCCGTCTGCTTGCCCAGGGCCTGCCAGGCTTTCACGGCGACGTGCCCGTTGGTCTCGGGGGCCAGCATCAGCACCACCTCGGCCGCGTCGATGTCAGTCTCGATCCTGGGCATCCCGCGCGTAGCACCCTCGGCCGCCACCACGCCGTTCAGCTCGCCCAGTTGCCTCACTTCCGTCTGGGTGTTCCAGCCGATGCCCTTGCCGCCGTTGCCGACCTTGCCCATCAGCGGGCCCAGGGCGGTGTAGCGCTTGTACACGTTCGGGTAGTCGCGCTCGACCACCAGGATGTTGGGCGCGGTCTTGCCGGGGACGAGCTCGCACTCGCCGCGCTTCCAGTCACGGACCTCGAGGGGCTGGGCCAGCTCCGAGGGGCTGTCGTGCATCAATGGCGTCAGCACCACTTCGCGCTCGACGCCCAGGTGGCCTACGCAGACCTCGCTGAACTTCTTCGCGAAGCCCTTGTAGATGTCCCAGTCGCTGCGGGATTGCCACGCCGGGTTCACCGCGGTCGACAGCGGATGGATGAACGGGTGCATGTCGCTCGTGTTGAGGTCGTTCTTCTCGTACCAGGTGGCCGTGGGCAGCACGATGTCGCTGTACAGGCAGGTCGTGCTCATGCGGAAGTCGAGCGTGACCAGGAGATCGAGCTTGCCCTCGGGGGCCTTGTCGTGCCAGACCACTTCCACCGGCTTGGCTTGCTCGACTCCCAGGTCCTTTCCCTGCACGCCGTTGCTCGTGCCCAGCAGGTGCTTGAGGAAATACTCGTGGCCCTTGCCGCTGGATCCCAGGATGTTGGAGCGCCACACGAACATGTTGCGCGGCCAGTTGTCCGGATGGTCGGG
>JAAOZZ010000327.1 GCA_012274175.1 Betaproteobacteria bacterium | reverse complement strand
GAAGCCGCGCGCGGTGACGGCGTAGGTGGTGGAGCTCACCTGCGCCACCTCGAGGTTCGGGGCGAGGCGCAGCGCCTCCGGCAGGTTGGTGGCGCCCGAGCGGCGGATGTCTTCGCCGGTGATGACGAAGATCGATGCAGGGGCGTCGGAATAACGCTCGGGGCGCAGGGCCGCGGTGGTGACGCGCAGGTTGCCCAGCTCCTCGAGGGAGAGGTCCGCGAGGTTGTCCGCGGTGGCGATCATCTGGGCCCGGGTAGGCAGTGCGGCGAGCACGATCGATGCAAGCGCCCCGGCAAGGGCGAAACGTGCAGGGGTGCGGATCATGGAGGTCGATTGTCCCGAGTCGATCGCCAACGCTATGTCGGACGAGTCCTACACGCATGTTAACGAATCCGCTGGAAGCGAAGTTTGCATGCCGAAAGGGGAGGTGATAATGTTATCACCATCCGGTGTTTTCCACTCCCGGCACCCCGAGGCATCCCGATTCCCCATGGACACGCCCGCGACGCTCACCCCACGCCAGGCCGAGATGCTCGAGGCCATCCGCGCCCATATCGCCGAGCATCGCCGCCCGCCCTCGCGGCCCGAGCTCGCCCGCCTGCTGGGAATCGCCTCGACCAACGGCGTCTTCAAGCACCTCGCGGCCCTCGAGAGGAAGGGCGCCATCGAGCTCACGCCCGGCTCGGCGCGGGGCATCCGCGTGAAGGACGAGGGCGGCCTTCCCCTCGTGGGCCGCGTGGCCGCCGGCAGTCCCATCCTCGCCATCGAGAACCTGCTGGGCCGCTATCCCGTGGACCCGGACCTCTTCAATCCGCGCGCCGACTACCTGCTGCAGGTGAAGGGGCTGTCGATGAAGGACGAGGGCATCCTCGACGGCGACTGGCTCGTGGTGCACCGCACGAGCGAGGCGCGCAACGGGCAGATCGTCGTCGCGCGCATCGGAGAAGAGGTGACGGTGAAGCGCCTGAAGGTGCGCGGCCACAAGGCGCAGCTCATTCCCGCCAACCCGGATTTCCAGACCCTGCACCTCGACCTCAGCCGGCAGGCGCTCGCCATCGAGGGCATCGCGGTGGGCCTGATCCGCAATCTCTTCGCGCGAGGGCATGCATGAAGCAGAGCGTCGCCAGCCTCGCACAGCTGCCCGGAGTCTGGCGCGGCGGCGAGCTCGAGCAGGGCGCGCATCCGGTCGTCGCCACAGGGCACGCCGCGCTCGACCGCGAGCTGCCCGGCGGAGGATGGCCCCAGGGCACGCTCTCGGAAGTGCTGCACGACGGCGTGGGGATCGGCGAGGTGGCCTTTCTCGCCGGAGCGCTCGCGCGCGCGAGCCAGGGCGATCGCATGATCGCCTGGGTGAACCCGCCGCACCTGCCCTATGCGCCGGCGCTCGCCAAGGCCGGCATCGCCCTGGAGTGCTGCATGGTCGTGCGCCCCGCCCATCGCGAAGACACCCTTTGGGCCGCGGAACAGGCGCTGCGTTCGGGGGCGTGCGGCGCGGTGCTCTTCTGGCCCGGTCCCCTGCACGGCGATCGCCCCGCTCGGAGCGTGGACGAATACGCGTGGCTGCGCCGCCTGCAGATGGCGGCGCAGGCCGGACGATCCATGGCCGTGTCCTTCCTTTCCACCGCCGCTGAAAGGCTCTCGACGCCCGCGCACCTGCGCGTGGTCCTCTCCCGCGAGGCGGGCGCGACGATGCTGCGCATCCCCAAGCGGCGCGGCCCGCCTCTCGTCGATCCCATCGCGATCGACGCCGGCTCTACCCGTCCCGTCTCGCAGATCGCAGCCTAGGAAGCGGCACCGTGCTCTGGGTCGCGCTCGAGCTGCCCGCATTGCCCCTGCAGATCGCCGAGCGCGGCGGCGTTTCGCCCGCGCCCCTGGTGATTTCCGAAGGTCCCGCGCAGCGCCCGAGTGTCGCGTGCGCCAACCGCGCGGCCCGGGCCGCGGGCGTGCGCGAAGGCCAGGCGGTGGCCGCGGCCAGGGCGCTCGCGGGCGAGCTGCGCGTCATCGCCCGGGACGAGCAAGCGGAGCGCGAAGCCCTCGAGTGCCTGGCCGCCTGGGCCGGGCAGTTCTCGCCGATGGTGAGCCTGGATGCGGGCGGCATCGTCCTCGAGGTCGAAGCGAGCCTCAGGCTTTTCGAGGGGCACGCGAAGCTCACCTCGGCCATTCGCCGCGGCGTGCGCGAGCTGGGCTTCCGGGCGGCCCTCGGCATCGCGCCCACGCCGCTCGCCGCGCGCGTGTTCGCGAAAGCCGAAGCGCAGGGGCGCCCGGTGCGTGCCTGCCTCGAGCCCGCGGAGCTGCGTGAGCGCCTGGCCGAGCTGCCCCTTTTCCTCCTCGACTGGCCGCAGAAGACGCTCGCCCGCCTGGCCGACCTGGGGGTGCTGCGCCTGCGCGACGTGCTGGCGCTTCCCGCAGAGGGCATCGCGCGGCGCTTCGGTCCCGGGATCGCCGCCTCGCTCGATCGGCTCGTGGGCGCGCTCGCCGATCCGCGCGCGCCTTACTGCGCCGCGCCGCGCCTGCGCT
>JAAOZZ010000326.1 GCA_012274175.1 Betaproteobacteria bacterium | reverse complement strand
GAACACCCACCGCGTCCGAGAAGGGCTTGCCGATGCAGGCCTGCGCCGCCCGGCCCGCGGCGCGCAGGAACGCTCCGTTGGCTTGAACAACGCGTCCATCGCTGTCCACGACGACGATGGCGGCGTCGGTCGTGTCGAGGATCGTGTCCACCAGGTCGCGCTTGTGCGCCAGGTCCTTGTCCCGCCGCTCGATCTCCTCGAGCATCGCGTTGAAGCTTCCCGCCAGCGATGCCAGCTCGTCGCCTTCCGTCCGCTCGGCGCGCAACGAATAGTCCTTGTCGCGGCGAACCCGTGCGATGAGGCTCGCGAGCGATTCGATCGGGCCGGTCATCGCCTGGCGCAACGGTATGAGCAGCGCCAGGGCCGCGGCGATCGCGCCCACCGCCGCGACCAGTAGCGCGAGACCGAAGCGCTCGAGGCTGTCCAGGTAACCCCCGAAATTCGCCTCGATGCGCAGGAATCCGATGGTCGCGTCGCCGAACGGCACCGGTTGGTCGAGGGTGAGGCGGGTCAGGCTCATCGCCGGGACGGTCAGCACGGTGGCCCGGTGGCTCGCTATCAGGCCGGACTCCGGGCGCTGGAAGGAAGCGAACAGGTTGCCCTTCGCGTCGTAGATGCGCGCGGCCTGGATGGCGGGCGTCACGCGCAGCGCCGAAAGGGTCGCGCGCGCGCTTCCGGCATCGCCGAATGCGATGGCCGCTGCCGCATTGATGGCCGTGATCTGCGCGTTCGATTGCAGGGCAAAGAGCGTGTCCTTGCGATAGCGGACGAACTCATCCAGCGCCAGCAGGCCGCCGATCACCGACAAGGCGGCGGCCGTGGTGGCGAGGACGATCAGCGTGAGCTTCGTCTTGATGGACAAGCTTCGCAGGCGCGCGGCCACTCGACTCATGAAGGGAGCCCTCATTGCCGCGAGGCCGCCAGCTTGATCAGCTGGGAGCTCAATGCGATGTGCGCGGCGGCGGCGGCCCGCGTGTTCACGTCGAAGACGAACCTTCCGTCCACGGAACGCAGATTCACCATGGCGCCGGTGGCGTTCGCCTGGTTGCTGATGGTGAGCATCGAATGTCTCGCCGCGGCGGCGAGCCACGCTTCAAGGCGCGCAGACTCGACGGAGGAAATGAACAGGACCTGGCAACCGGATGCGCGGTCGGGAGATGACACGCTCTGAACGCTCACCGTGCGCTCGCCTGCGGACTTTCCCGACAGCGCGCGAAATGCGGCCGCTTCCGCCTGCGCGCCCGTCACGCAGAATCGCAGAACAGGCTGCGTGCCCGGGGGCCACGTCGACAGCACGATGAAGTTGTAGACGAACGCCGTCCTCAGATCGGTCTCCGAGGCAACGTCGGCGCGCGCGCCCAGGCCCAGCGCAAGCAGCGCCCCCAAGAGGACGCGCTTGATCAGTAGCGCCATTCGATCCCGATGCGCAGACTGCGTGCGAGCGACGGAACCTGCGCCGGGGCGAAATAGTCGCTCACCGGCTCGCTGTTGTGGCGGTCGAGGAGGTTGTAGAGGGCGAACGAGAACCTTGCGCCATGCCACGGCCTTTGGGAGGTCAGCACGAGGTTCGTGGTGATCGACGCCGCGACGTTGCCGCGATTGCGGTCGAGGCGTGGCCCGATCGCGGTGAGGTCGACGGCTCCGCGCAGTCCCGAACCGGCGAGGGGCGCCTCCAGTGCGAGCTTCGCCGTGTAGCGGGGCGAGTTGATGCTGCGCTGCCCGTCGTCCTGCCGGACATCCTCGAGCGAGGCGGAAGCGTTCGCCCGGATATCGGCGGGCAGCATCACCGTCGCTGAAAACTCGGCGCCATGCCCCGTCACCGAGCCCTGGTTGCGAAAGACCAGAATGCCATCTTCCGCGACCTGGTCGATCAGGCTGTCGAACCGGTAGTGGAATAGCGACGCGCGCCATCGCAGGCGCTCGCCGAGCTGTTGTTCGATGACGGCCTCGATGGAACGGGAGCGCTCGGGCCCCAGCGCCGGGCTGGTCGCCGCGGAGTTCGCCTGGTAGTAGAGCTCGTACGAATTGGGTGCGCGGAATGCGGATCCATAGAGGAACTTCACGTTCGTGCCGGGCGAGACCTCGCCGATCAACGCGAGGCGCGGATTGACGCTGGATCCGAACGTGTAGTACTTGTCGTAGCGCAGGCCCGCATTGAGCAGCCAGCGGTCTGCGATCCTCAGCTCGTCCTGCGCGTACATCGCGCTGTGGCGGCCGCTGTCGTGCCGATCCAGGTACACGACCCCGGGATCGGCGTTGCGTTGATCCAGGCGCGTGTCATCCTCGACCTCCATTCCCGCGACGACCTTGTTGCCCTCCCAGAGCGTGCTCACCACCCTCAGCTCGCCGGCTTGCGAGCGCGCATGGGCATCATCGCGGTTGTTGATGCCGCCCGTATACGGATAAATCCCCGCGTAGTCGTAGCGGCTGGTGCTCAGGCGCGCTTCCACGCGCGTGTCGGCGCCGACCTGGCGCTGGTAGCGAATCGCGGCGAATCCCATGTTGTCGACGATCTTGTTCTCATTGCTCAGGAAATCGAGGCCGGCGTAGACGCTCGGCGCGTTCTTGTCGCGCCGGCCGCCGAACATCTCGAGGTCGAATCCCTCATAGGTCGCGCGCAGATAGCCGCGGCGGTAGTGCTCGCCGCCCTGGCCCGTGGCGAGGCCGCCCCGCGTCTCGGGCGTGTCGAAGATCGGGAAGTGGAAGTCCTGGCCCGCGCTACGCAGCCCCGAGACCGACGCGAGGACCTCAAGCCCACTGTCATAGCGCCGGCCGAAGCTCGTGGCCAGCTCGCGCAGGCCGTCGCTCCCGACGGCCGACGCGATGCGCAGGCCGCTCAGGTCGGCGCCGCTACGCGTCACGATGTTGATCACTCCAAGCATGGCATTGCTCCCGTAGATCGACGATCCCGGGCCGGGCGCGAACTCTATGCGCTCGATCAACGCCATGTCCAGGGGAAACTCGCTGCCGATGTAGGCCATGTCGTACAATGCGTCGTTGGTGCGAAGCCCGTTCACCGAGAGCAGGAAGCGGCTGTTGTAGTCGCCGATCCGGTTGAAGCCTCGCGAGCCGAGATAGGAATAGCTCAGGTCGTTGGTGACATAGAGACCGGGTAGCGACGCAAGCGCATCGGCGACCGTGCGATAGCCCCTGCTGCGAATCTCGTCGGCCGTGATGATCGACACGGCCGAGGGAGCCTCGACGGCCGTCTGCTCGTAGCTCGATGCGGCGATCACGCGCATTTCGAGAAGTCTCTCCAGCGGCAACCCCGTGAGGTCGGTATCGGCATGGGCCGCGCCCTGCGCGAGCAGCAGCAGTATGAAGGCGGCCCGTCGCGGGTGCGGCATGTGACGCGCCATGGATACGCTCATTCGGTGGTTTCCTGTCAGGATTCAGCGACGCCGGTGGAGAGGGTGAAGAAGACGGTGGTGCCCTGTCCGACGGCGCCCTCGGCCCAAACCCGGCCGCCGTGCCGGCGGACAATGCGCCGCACCGTCGCCAGTCCGATGCCCGTTCCCTTGAATTCGCTTTGGGAGTGCAGGCGATGAAAGGGTTCGAAGAGCTTTCCGGCGAAGGCCGAATCGAATCCCGCGCCGTTGTCGCGCACGAAAAATCGGGGGGCGCCATTGTTGTGATCGCAACCGAACTCGATTTGCGCACCCTCGCGACGCGACGTGAATTTCCATGCGTTGCCGAGGAGGTTCTCGAGCACTGCCCGCATCAATCCCGGGTCGGCGTCGGCGCGAAGGCCGTCCACCACAACCGTCTTCACCTCGCGACTGGGCTCCGCCATCCGCAAGGCTTCGAGAACGCCGAGCGCCTTGGCGCTCAAGTCCACGTCCGAGCGATGGAGCTCGCCACGCGACAGCGTGGAAAGCGACAGGAGGCCGGTCACTAGTTGGTCCATCGCCGCGGCCGAGGCCTGGATGCGTCCCAGGAAATCACGCGTCTGCGGGTTGACGTGGCCGGTGGCGTCGTCGAGCAGGGCTTCGCTGAATCCGCGGATGCGGTTGAGCGGTGCGCGCAGGTCGTGGGAGATCGAATAGTCGAAGGACTCGAGCTCGCGGTTTGCCGCCTCCAGCGCCGCGGTGCGCTCGGCCACACGCCTCTCGAGATCCGCATTGAGGGCTCGAACCGCCTCTTCGGCGCGCTTGCGCTCCGTGATGTCGCGCAGGATGGCCGTGTAGAACTTCTCGCCGCCCACCTCGACCTTCGAGATCGAGGCCTCCAGCGGGAACTCCTCCCCGCCGGCTCGCCTGCCATGGACCACGCCGAGGGCGCCCTTCGAGCGACTGGTCACGCCGGTCTTGCCGAAAGATTCAACGTGGTCCGCATGCGCGGCGCGCATCGAATCGGGAATCAGGAGGTCGAGATCGCGGCCGATCATGTCGGCCGCCCGCACGCCGAACATATTTTCCGCGGACGGGTTGAAGAGCGTGATGCGGTGGCCGGAATCCACGGTGACAATCGCGTCCATGACCGAGGTCACGATGCCCTCGAGCCGGGCGCGCTCGGCATTCAGCTCGGCCTCGGCCTGGACCTGCTTGCTGATGTCGTTCGCGAACACGAAGATCCCCTGCACGTTCCCGGCGGCATCGAAGTCGGGAACCATGGCCACGAGGAACGCGAGCGGCGCTTCGGCGTCCGTGCGCAATTCGTCCTGGAACGTCACACGCTCGCCGCCCAGCGCCCTCGCGAATCGCGGCTCGAGCCTTTGAAACATCTCCTCACCGAGAACCTCGCGGACTTTCCTCCCCAGAAGTTCCTGCGGCGCACGCCCGTCGACCTTCCTGAAGCCGGAGCTCGCGTACAGGTAGCGCAGCTCGTTGTCCAGGTGCGCCACCAGGCCGGGATAGTGGTCCGTGACCAGCGAGAGCTCGCTTTCGCGCTCGCGCAGCTCGCGGTCGCTGGACATTCGCCGATCGAGCATGCCATTGAGGTCTTGGGCGAGCGCGGCGATCTCGCCGGGCCCCGAAGGGACCAGGTGCTCGTGGGAATCGTCGGAGCTCATGCGGCGTGCGGCCGCGGCGATGGCGGCGATGGGCCGCGAGATCGGTCTCGCGAGCACGACGCATAGGGCGATGACGAACACGATACCGGCGATTGACATGACCGCGATCGACGCTATGGTGCGATAGACCGGCGCCATGATCACGCTGACCGGCATGCCGGTCAGCACCGTCCAATCGGTTCCGCGCACGGGGGCGAACGCCCACAGGCGCTCGACGCCGAGAATGCCCTTCTGGCGCGCCGAGCCCGATTTTCGCTCCAACGCCACGCGCGTGATGGGCCCATTGCTCAAGTCGCGTCCCAGCCAGGCGGCGGCATCCGGATGGTGCGCGAGGACGATGCCGCGGGAATCGATGACCAGCATGACGGGCTCGCGCGCCTGTGGATCCTCCATGAGCAGGCGGGACATCTTCAGGAGGTCGATGGAGAAAGCGACGACCCCCACGATGCTTCCCTCCCCGCCGAGGACCGGCTGCGCTTCCTGGAGGATCCATTTGCCGGACGGGAGGCCGTGGATAGGCCGTCCCACGGTGAAGGCCTTGCTCGCCTTCACCTCGTCGAGGTAGTTGTGGGGATCGAGGGCCGGCGCTGCCGCGGGAACGGCGTACGCCGCGGAGCAGATCCTCCGGCCCGAAACGTCAAGCGTGATGATGTTCGCGTACTCGGGGCTCAACTCCAACAAGTCGCGAAGCAGCGGATCGCATTGCGCGGGATCGAGCGCGCTGACGCCCGGGCGGATGGCCAGCTTCGCAAGCATCACGCGGTTGAGATCCAGCGACCGCTCGGCTCGAAGCGCCGTCGCCTGCGTCAACTCCTCCACGTTCGCCGTGGCTTCGGCCATTTCGTTGCCGATGAGCTCGATGGCGAGGTATACGGCCAGGGCGGCGAAGGGCGTGGCAGCTCCCAGCGCAAGCACGGCGAGGTGCCATACGATTGGGCGATCGCGCCATCGATCGCGCTCTGGAGCAATTCGGGAAACCGCTGAGTTCATGCAAAGACGTAGCTCGAGTGAGAAGTCCGAGGCTACTCGCATTCCGAGGCCAGGAGCCGCCCTTCAGGCAATTGGAACCGGCCACTCAGGCATTCCCCTAGATCGCGTTCATCGACGCATATCCGCCGCGGCCCTCGGTGCGCTTCCAACCGCAGCGCCACTGATTTAGGCCACCTTATGGTCATGGTGCGCCCTTTCGCGAGGGGTTAAGGTCGATCTCGACAATCAACCTCATACCATGACCGATCCTTCGCATTCAAAGACGGTCCCGCACACAACTCCCTACGCTACGAAGAGTTCGCTTCGAGGTGTCGCTCCCCCGTCCCGGCCCTCGACCGACACCTCGAAGCGAGCGATCAAATACCCCGCAGGAAGCGCAGGATCTCGTCGAGGGGGAATCCTCGCCCCTGCAGGAAGCGCGCATGCCTTGCCATCTCGCGCTCGTCGGCGGGAGGTGCGCGAAAGCGGCTGCGCCACACGGCCTCCAGGCTGGAGGCCCCGTCCGCAGCCGCCGACCGGAAGCCGGCCGCGATGCTTTCCTCGTCCACGCCGCGCCCTCGCAGCTGCTGCGCGAGCTTGAGGGGCCCGAAGCGCCGAGCCTTCGCGCGGATCGATTGCTCCGCGAAGCGCACGTCGGAGAGCCAACCGCGTTTCACCAACTCGTCGAGCAGCGCCTCGAGATCGTCGCCGTCGACGGCATGCACCGAGAGCTTGCGCTTCAGCTCCTCGCGCGAATGCTCCCGGCGCGCGAGCAACCCCATGGCCCGGGCGCGCAGGGATGGCTCGGTCTTGACCATCGGCACGGCCCGGGCCATGGGTCATCCACGAAGAAACGCTTGCACGGCCTCAGTCGGCTTCCGCGGCCGCTTCCTTCGCTTGCGGCATGCCGCCGGCGATGCCCACCGCCTCGCGGATCTTCTGCTCGATCTCCTGGGCGATCGCGGGATTGTCCTTGAGGAACTCGCGGGTGTTGTCCTTGCCCTGGCCGATCTTCTCGCCGTTGTAGGCGTACCAGGCGCCCGACTTCTCCACGATGCGGTGGTTCACGCCCAGCTCGATGATCTCGCCTTCGCGCGAGATGCCCTCGTTGTAGAGGATGTCGAACTCGGCGGTCTTGAACGGGGGCGCGACCTTGTTCTTGACCACCTTCACGCGGGTCTCGCTGCCGATCACTTCCTCGCCCTTCTTGATCGAGCCGATGCGGCGGATGTCGATGCGCACGGATGCATAGAACTTGAGGGCGTTGCCGCCGGTGGTGGTCTCGGGATTGCCGAACATCACGCCGATCTTCATGCGGATCTGGTTGATGAAGATGACGAGCGTGTTGGAGCGCTTGATGTTGGCGGTGAGCTTGCGCAGCGCCTGGCTCATGAGGCGCGCCTGCAGGCCCATCTGGGGCTCGCCCATCTCGCCTTCGATCTCCGCCTTGGGCGTGAGGGCCGCGACCGAGTCGATCACCACGCAGTCGACCGAGGCCGAGCGCACCAGCATGTCGGCGATCTCGAGGGCCTGCTCGCCGTTGTCGGGCTGGGATAGCAGCAGCTCGGAAGTGTCCACGCCGAGGCGCTGGGCGTACTGGGGGTCGAGCGCGTGCTCGGCGTCGATGAAGGCCGCCGTGCCGCCCAGCCTCTGGATGTTGGCGATGACCTGCAGCGTGAGCGTCGTCTTGCCCGACGATTCCGGGCCGTAGATCTCGACCACGCGCCCGCGGGGCAGGCCGCCCACGCCGAGGGCCATGTCGAGGCCGAGGGAGCCTGTGGAAACCACCTGGATGCCCTTTTCGACCTCCGCGTCGCCCATCTTCATGATCGAGCCCTTGCCGAACTGCTTCTCGATCTGGGACAGGGCGGCCTGCAGGGCCTTGGCCTTGTTCTCGTCCATTTTCGGGGTTTCGGAGGCGTTGCCGGAGATGACCTTGAGCATTGGAATTATCCCATTGATTGATTGTTGGACATGCGTTCGAGACTATGCGATCCCAGGCTCATGACGTGAGCTACCGAACCCGGCGCACCAGGCCCGCCATGACGCCGAAGATCTCGAGGCGCCCGCGGGGGCGGATGACCGGATAGGCCTTGTTGGCCGGCTTCAGCACGAAATTGCCGCGCTCCCGGTCCAGGTACTTCACCGTGAACTCGTTGTCCACGATCGCCACGACGATGTCTCCCACGTTGGCGTTGGGCTGCTGCTCGACCACCAGCAGGTCGCCTTCGTGGATTCCCGCGTCGATCATCGAATCCCCCTTCACCCGCACGAGCGAGGTCCTGGAGGGCACGCGCACGAGGTAGTCGTCGATCGTGACGAGGTCGTAGCCCTCGGAGATCGCCGGGTTCGGCAGCCCCGCCTGCACCGTGGAATCCGCCAGCCGGCGCTCGAAGAATCGCGCTCCGGGCTTCAGCTGCCGGTCCGGCGTCCAGTCGAGGTATCCCGCTTCCTCGAAGCGCTTCACGCACTCCGCGACCCAGGACTTGGCGGAGATGCCCCAAAGGGTCGCCAGCACCGAGTATGACGGGATCACCTTGTGCTCCGCGTAGTAGTCCTGGAGCTTCTCCAGGTACGCTGGATCGAGCGCGGGCTTCTGGGGATTCAACGCCATGACGGCCTCGGCAGATGACAGAACGATTGTTCGGTAAGCTACCGAACGACTGTTCTGTTGTCAAGGCAATCCTAGCCCGCGAGGTCGATCAGCCCCTGGAGCGCCACGGCGACCGACTGGCGGCGGACCGCCTCCCGATCGCCCGCGAAGACGAAGCGCCGGCACTGGACGCTCCCGCCGCGATGGGTCCACGCGAACCATACGAGGCCCACCGGTTTGGCGCCCGTGCCTCCGCCCGGGCCGGCGATGCCCGTGACGGCGACACTCACGTGGGCCGCGCTGCGGGCGAGCGCCCCCGACGCCATCTCGCCCGCGACCGCCTCGCTCACGGCGCCGTGCTCCAAAAGCGTGGCGCGCGCCACGCCGAGCATTTCTGCCTTCGCGCGGTCGGCGTAGGTGACGAATCCGCGCTCGAACCACGCGGAGCTGCCGGCGATGCGCGTGATCGCTTCGGCCACGCCGCCGCCGGTGCACGACTCCGCGGTGGCCACCAGGATGCCGCGGCGCACGCAGGCGCGGCCCAGCCGCCGCGCGAGTCCCGTGATGGCATCCCCGGTCATTCCTGCTCCCCCGGCCTTCCCCGATACCAGTATGCGT
>JAAOZZ010000325.1 GCA_012274175.1 Betaproteobacteria bacterium | reverse complement strand
GGAAGAGCCTGGCGGGCAGGTCGAGGTACACGCCCCCCGGGCGGCCCGAGACGGCGGCGCGGATCGCGCGCGCGATGCCCACGCCGATGTCCTCGGCATGCAGCACGCGGAAGGCGGCCTTGCACAGGGGCCGCGCGATGGCGAGCTGGTCCATCTCCTCGTAGTCGCCCTGCTGGAGATCCACGATCTCGCGCTCCGAGGAGCCGCTCACGAGGATCATCGGGAAGCAGTTGGTGGTGGCGTTGGCGAGCGCGGTGAGGCCGTTGAGGAATCCGGGCGCCGACACCGTGAGGCAGATGCCGGGCTTGCCGGTGAGGAATCCGGCGATCGCGGCGGCGTTGCCCGCGTTCTGCTCGTGGCGGAACGAGATCACGCGCATGCCTTCGGCCTGCGCCATGCGGGTGAAGTCGGTGATCGGGATGCCGGGAAGGCCGAAGATCGTGTCGATGCCGTTCAGCTTGAGGGCGTCGATCACCAGGTGGAAACCGTCGGTGGCTTCCCGCGATGACGCATCGGAGACGATCTGGCCGCTGCTCACCTGGGGCGTGGCCGGCGCGGCGCCGGCGACAGCGGGTTCGGTGACGGTTGCCATGGCATTTACCTCCGGGGGATCGCCCGCGCGGGCCGGGTAGGCTGCGGGGCGTTATGTTTGGTGCGGCGGGCGCCGGGAAGCCGGCAGCTCGAATCAGTCTACAATGGTAAGAAACGCGCTGACATGGCCACCTTGATGGCGGTCAATTTTGACCCTCCCGGCCCACCTCGGGGCCGGCCCGGACCGCCACCCGCACGTCATGACCCTCCTGATGAACCATCCGCAGCTCCCGGAGATCCGGGAGAGGCTGCAACAGAACATCGTCCTGCGCCGGCTCAGGAAGATCGCCTTCGACGAGCTGGAGGCCGTCCTGCATGTCATGGATTACCGCAAGGGCGACGTGCTCCTGTCCCAGGGCGCCCACGAGATGGAGCAGTACTTCGTGATCGACGGCATCCTCAAGCGGGTGGTGGCGAGCTCCGAGGGCAAGGAGATGATCCTGCGCTTCGCGGCCGAGGACGAGATGGACACGAGCTACGCAGCCTGGAAGCTGCGCACCCCGGCGCCCTACTCGATCCGGGCCGTGACCAAGGCGCGGGTGGCCAAGCTGTCGCTGCCGGTATGGGCCGAGTACCTCGAGCGCCATCCAGACCTGAAGGAGGACTTCGAATACGAGGTGATGTTCCTCATGAGCGAGGTCATGGCGCACACCATCACGCTGCACCTGCTCGACGCGCCGGGACGCGTGCACCGCTTCATGCGCAAGCACGCCGAGCTGATCGATCGCGTGCCCAAGAAGGAGCTCGCCTCGTACCTGAACCTTTCGGCGGAGACGCTCTCGCGCCTCAAGCACGCGGGCAAGATCTAGGGAGCCTCCCTAGGGGCGCCGGCGCCGCGCCTCAGTTGCGCGGCTGGGTGGGGAAGCGGGACAGCCCTCCCGCCATGGTGCGAAGCTGGTCGTCCATCTTCCCGCCACCCGCGAGCGGGCCCACGACGTCGTTCACCAGCGCTTTCTCGCGCTCGTCGACCACGATGCCGCGCAGCGCGACCGCCCCCGCGCGGACTTCCACCGAGATGTCGATCCCGGCGGTGCGCGGGTCGGCCTTGAGGGCGGCGCGCGCACGAGCCTGCAGCGCCAGGTCCGCCAGTTGCCGGCGCGACTCGGGTGTTTCCCGGAACGCCGCGCTCCCGGCGAGCGCCACCACTTGCTCGACCGCAGTGGCGATCGGCACGCGCTCCGTGTTGATCGTGAGGTCGTAGAGCGTGGGGTCTCCCCACGCCACGTTGAAGTACTCGCCCATGCGCGAAGCGCGCGCGGCGTCGTCGACCTCGATCTCGCGCCGGGCGAGGTCCTCGTCGTCGGTCTCGAGGCGTTCCATCAGGCGCTTGACCCGCAGCTCCTGGGGCGCGCACACGCGGATGCAGGCCACGTGCGGCACCGCGCGCAGGAGCAGCGTGGCTCCCCAGCCGCGAATCAGCACGTTGCCCTTCACCGCGAGCTCGAAGACCTCCTCGGCGGTGAAGATCGAGATGGTCTTGTCGTCGGCCGACCAGCGCTCGATGGCGCTCGCCTTGCCCTCGCGGATGCGCCGGATGAGGCTTTTCTTCACCTGCATGCGCCCCGCCACCACGTCGCCCACCTCGTGGCGCACCTGCTGGAGCCCGAGGGCGTCGCACACCCCGAGGGCCACGTCCTTGCCGAGGGAGGCCATTTCCTGGGTCATCGCGATCACGGCCATGGCATCGCTCCTTGTCAGGCCGCGCCGCCGGCGCCGTTGCGTCCGCGCGCGACCTGGATCAGCTTCGAGATCACCGGCCAGAAGAGCAGCAGCAGGGCGAGTGCCGTGATCGAGCCCACGAGGCCGTTGGAGAAGAAGATCCGCATGTCCCCCTGGGAGAGCAGCATCGACTGGCGGAAGCCGTCCTCGGCGCTGTCGCCCAGCACGAGGGCGAGGACCATGGGCGCCATCGGGTAGTCGAGCTTCTTGAACACGTAGCCCATCATGCCGAAGCCGAGCATGAGCCACACGTCGAACATCGAGTTGTGCACCGTGTACGCCCCGATCGAGCAGATCACGAGGATCACGGGCGCGATGATGGCGAAGGGCACCCGCAGGATCGCGGCAAAGAGCGGCACGCAGGTGAGCACCACGATCAGCCCGACGATGTTGCCGAGGTACATGGAGGCGATGAGGCCCCACACGAAGTCGGGCTTTTCCGTGAACAGCAGCGGTCCCGGCTGCAGTCCCCAGATGAGCAGCCCCCCGAGGAGCACGGCCGCCGTGGGCGAGCCCGGGACGCCGAGCGTGATCATCGGGAGCAGCGCCGAGGTTCCCGCGGCGTGGGCCGCCGTCTCCGGCGCCACGACCCCCTCCACCACGCCGGTGCCGAACTTCTCGCCGTCCCGCGAGACCTTCTTCGCGATGCCGTAGCTCATGAACGAGGCGGGCGTCGCACCCCCGGGGACGATCCCCATGAGGCAGCCCACGGCGGCGCTGCGCAGCGAAGTCTTCCAGTAGCGCGGAAGCTCCTTCCAGGTCTCCAGCACGACCTTCATGTTGAGCTTGGCCTTGGCGCCGCGGAACTCGAGTCCCTCCTCGATCGTGAGGAGGATCTCGCCGATGCCGAAGAGGCCGATCACCGCGATCAGGAAATCGAAACCCTTGAGCAGCTCGGTGAAGCCGAAGGTGAGCCGCAGCTGCCCGGTGACCGTGTCGATTCCCACGGCGGCCAGCGCGAAGCCCAGCATCATCGAGGAGATCGTCTTGAAGGGCGAGCCCTTGCTCATGCCCACGAAGGCGCAGAACGTGAGCAGGTAGACGGAGAAGAATTCCGGCGGGCCGAAGCGCAGCGCGAACCGCGCCACGATGGGAGAGAGGAACGTGATCAGCAGCACGCCCACCAGGGCCCCGAAGAACGAGGACGTGAACGCGGCGGTGAGGGCCGCGCCCGCGCGCCCCTTCTGCGCCAGCGGATAGCCGTCGAAGGTGGTGGCCACCGACCACGGCTCGCCGGGAATGTTGAACAGGATCGAGGTGATGGCGCCCCCGAAGAGCGCCCCCCAGTAGATGCACGACAGCAGGATGATCGCGGAGGTCTGCCCCCCGGGCTGCTGCGCCATCGCGAACGTGAGGGGCAGCAGGATCGCCACGCCGTTCGCGCCGCCCAGGCCCGGCAGCACCCCGATGATCACGCCGAGGATGATCCCGGCGAACATCAGCATCACGTTGAACCACGACAGGGCGACCTGGAAGCCGCCGATCAGGGATTCGATCTCGTGCATCGCGGCCTCAGCTGAAGCCCAGGGCCGCTTCGAGCGGACCCTTCGGCAGGGGGACCTGGAACCAGATCTCGAACATGAGGAAGAACGCCACCATGGTGCCGATGCTTACGGACACGACCGTGACCCACCCGTACTTGCCCAGGAGGCGCATGAAGGCGGCAATGAAGATCGCCGAGGGCACGTAGATGCCGAGCGGCAGCCACGGATTGTCGATGCAGGCCACGTAGATCGTGC
>JAAOZZ010000039.1 GCA_012274175.1 Betaproteobacteria bacterium | reverse complement strand
GTGCGCAACGGCGTGAGGAGCGCGCACATCATCGACGGACGCGTCTCCCACGCGCTGCTGCTGGAAGTGCTCACCAGCGAAGGCGTGGGCACGCTGATCCGCGGAGCCTCCGCCACCCGGGCTACCCACCGCTGAGCCTCGCGCTCGCGCGGGGATCGCCCGCGCCAAACGCCCGGGCGCTCAACCGTCCTAGCGAGTGAGGCGGGCGGCGAGGGCCACGTGGTCGGAAAGTTTCGACCACGGGGCCCCCGCGTGGCGGTGCACGCTTTCCACCTCGAGGCCGCGCACGTAGATCCGATCGAGCGTGAAGATCGGCATCTTCGCGGGATAGGTGCGGGCGAGCCGCCCTTCCGAGCGCTCGAACACCTCGTAGAGCCCGAGCTCCTCGGCCAGGTAATCGCTCGCCCGCTTCTGCCAGTCGTTGAAGTCGCCGGCCACGATGAGCGGTCCCTTGCTCGGCACCGAGACGCGGATGCGATCGACCAGCCACTCGAGCTGGAAGCGCCGGCTTCGTCCCCAGAGGCCCAGGTGCACGTTGATGCAGTGCACTCGGTCCTTCCACCCCGGCACCTCGATCTCGCAGTGCAGCAGCCCCCGGCTCTCGATGGGATGGTGGGAGATGTCGATGTTGTCCCAGGCCGGGATCGGGTGCCGGCTCACCACCGCGTTGCCGTGGTGGCCGTGCTGGTAAACCGCGTTCATGCCGTAGACGCAGTGCGCCCCCTCGCTCGCCAGGAACTCGTGCTGGGAGATCTCCGGCCAGGTCACGTGGCGGCGCGCGTGGCGCTCGTGCCGTCCCTGGACTTCCTGGAGGAAGGCCACGTCGGCGTCGAGCGCCCCCAGCTGCTCGCGGATGTCGTGCAGCACGAACCTGCGGTTGAACTGGGACAGCCCCTTGTGGATGTTGTAGGTGACGACGTTGAGGGACCGCTGCCGGGTCATGGAGGGGAGCGCCTTTCGGGAAGCATGAGGATCGCCTTGCGGTTGCTCCATGAGAATACGCGCTCGGCCGCCTGCCGCCACGGCAGCCATTCGGCGGCCAGGTGCTCGCGCGGCGCCACGCGCACGGGGAGCGCCTGCGGCACGAGCAGGCCGAACACGTGCTCCGTATTGTGCGTGACTCCCGGCGCGAAACGCGCGCGCCACACGGGATAGATTTCGAACACGTTGCTCAGGCTCCAATCCGAGAGCTCGTAGAGCCCCGCGGCGAGCCCCGTCTCCTCGGCCACCTCGCGGATCGCCGTCTCGCGCAGGCTCTCGCCCGGCTCCTGGCTGCCGGTCACCGACTGCCAGAAACCGGGATGGTCCGCGCGCTCGAGGAGCAGCACCTCGAGGGCGGGCGTATGGATGACGACGAGCGTCGAGACCGGGATCTTGTGGGTCACGCCACGCGCATGCGCGCGACCAGCGCCGCCTCGCCCGTGAACCAGGCGTGGGGCATGTCGCGCGTCCGGTGCAATGCGGCCGCGTTGCCCGCGCGGTCGACGGCGATGAGGCCCACGTCGGCGTCGTAGTCGCGGCCGAGGCGGTCGAGGACGTCGCGCAACGCGTTGGGAAGCGCGGCGCCCCGCTCCACCGCCTCCGAGATCGAGCGCGTCGCGAGTGCGCGCATCACGTACTCGCCGGTGCCCGTGGCGGAGGCGGCCACGTGCGCCGACGCATAGTTGCCCGCCCCGGGGATGGGCGAGTCCCCCACGCGCCCCACCAGCTTCATCGTGACCCCGCCGGTGGAGGTGGCCGCCGCGAGCACGCCCTCGGCATCGACCGCCGCCGCGCCCACGGTGCCCCCGGCGTACTCGGGATGCTCCGCGAGGAAGCGGCGCATCTTCAGGCTGTGCCTGCCCAGCACCTGGTCCAGGTGCGCCCGCTTGTCCCGCCAGTCCCCGAGGCGCGCGGGCGTGACCGGGTCGTGGTCGCCGAAGCCCATGGTCCGGGCGAACCGCTGCGCGCCCTCGCCGGCGAGCATCACGTGGTCGGTCTCCTCCATCACCTTGCGCGCCACGAGCACGGGATTGCGCACGCGCTTGAGCGCGGCCACCGCGCCCGCGCGCGCGCCGCGGCTTTCCATCACGCACGCGTCGAGCTCGCAATCGCCGTCGAAGTTGAGCACCGCGCCGGTCCCCGCGTTGAAGATCGGGTTGTCCTCGAGCGCGGCCACGGTGGCGCAGACGGCGTCGAGCGCGGCTCCGCCGGCGCGCAGGATCGAGCGGCCCCGTTGCGCCGCGGCCTCCATTCCGTCCAGGGCGTCCTGTTCCGATCCGGGGCGCCAGTTGCCCGCGCCTCCATGGCAGATCAGCGCTACGGGCATCGCTCGAGCTCCACGCGGGCCGGCTTCATTACGGCGGCGCGTTGCGCAGGCGGATGTGCAGGTCGCGCAGCTGCTTCTCCGCCACCGGGCTCGGGGCCTCGACCATCAGGTCCTGCCCGCGCTGGGTCTTCGGGAAGGCGATCACGTCGCGGATCTGGTCCACGCCCGCCATCAGCGCCACCATGCGGTCGAAACCGAAGGCGATGCCGCCGTGGGGCGGCGCGCCGTAGGCCAGCGCGTCGAGGAGGAAGCCGAACTTGGCGCGCTGCTCCTCGGCACCGATGCCGAGCACGCGGAACTGCTTGGCCTGGACTTCCGCGCGGTGGATGCGCACCGATCCCCCGCCGATTTCCCAGCCGTTGAGCGCGATGTCGTAGGCTTTCGCGAGCACCTTGCCCGGGTCGGACTCCATCAGCTCCACGTGCTCGTCCTTGGGGCTCGTGAACGGATGGTGCGCCGCCGCCCAGCGCCCCTGCTCCTCGTCGTACTCGTAGGCGGGAAAGTCGAGCACCCAGCACGGGCGCCATCCGGGCCGGGCGTGGCCCTTCTCATGCCCCACCTTCATGCGCAGCGCCCCCAGCGCGTCGTTCACCACCTTGCGGCGGTCCGCGCCGAAGAAGATCACGTCGCCCGCCACGGCACCGGTGCGCGCGATGATCTCCCCCAGGATCGCGGGCGAGAGGAACTTCACGATCGGCGACTGCAGGCCTTCCTCGTTCAGCTTCGCGGGATCGTTCACGCGGATGTAGGCGAGGCCCTTGGCGCCGTAGATGGCCACGAACGGCGCCAGGTCGTCCAGCTCCTTGCGCGTGAACTGCTCGTTGCCCCCGGGAACGCGCAGCGCCGCGACGCGGCCGTCCTTCAGCTGGGCGGCCGACTTGAACACCTTGAAGCCTGCCTCTCCCATGAGGTCGGTGAGCTCGGTCAACTCCAGCGTCACGCGCAGGTCGGGCTTGTCGCTGCCGTAGCGCGACGTGGCCTCGGCATGGGACAGGCGCGGGAAGGCGGGCAGCTCCACGTCGGGCACGCGCTGGAACACGTGGCGCACGAGGCCCTCCATCAGGTCCTGGATTTCGCGCTCGGCGAGGAACGAGGTCTCGATGTCGATCTGCGTGAACTCGGGCTGGCGGTCCGCCCTCAGGTCCTCGTCGCGGAAGCACTTCACGATCTGGTAGTAGCGGTCGAAGCCCGCCACCATCAGCAGCTGCTTGAACAGCTGCGGCGACTGGGGCAGCGCGTAGAACTGCCCGTCGTGGATGCGCGAAGGCACGAGGAATTCCCGCGCGCCCTCGGGCGTGGACTTGTAGAGGACCGGCGTCTCGATGTCGATGAAGCCGTGCTCGTCGAGGTAGCCGCGCACCGCGCGCGCGGTCGCGTGCCGCAGCCTGAGGGCCTTCTGCATCGGCTCCCTGCGCAGGTCGAGGTAGCGGAACTTGAGCCGCACCTCCTCGGAGACGTGTTCCTCGTCGAGCATGAAGGGCGGCGTGGCGGACGGGTTGAGGATCTCCAGCTCGTGGGCGAGGACCTCGATCTCGCCGCTGCCGAGCGACGGGTTGACCGTTCCTTCGGGGCGGCGCCGGACCACGCCGTGCACGCGCAGCACGAATTCGTTGCGCACGCGGTCGGCGGCCGCGAAGGTCGCCTCGCGGTCCGGGTCACATACGACCTGCACAAGGCCTTCGCGGTCCCTCAGGTCGATGAAGATGATGCCGCCGTGGTCGCGGCGGCGATGGGCCCAGCCGAAAAGCGTCACGGCCTGGCCGAGGAAACGGGTGTCGATGTTGCCGCAATAGTCGGTGCGCATGGTCTCGTTCGGTTTCCCGCGGTCCCCTGGGGACGGCGGCACTGCCTGCTTCGGGGAGGGTGGGTGTCCGGCGAGCCGTCGCCTACGTTCTCGGCGACGGCACGATATTGGGGTCGGTCCCGGAGGGATCGCTCTCGGGCCGTTGCGCGCGATGGGGCGGCTCGGCCACGCCCATAGAGATGATGTACTTGAGCGCGGCGTCCACGCTCATCTCGAGCGCGATGGTGTCCGCGCGCGGCACCACGAGGAAGAATCCCGCGGTGATGTTGGGCGTGGTGGGGACGAAAACCGAGATCTGGTCGGTGCCGAGGATGTCGGCCAGCTCGTGCCGCGGAGAGCCCGTGACGAGCGCCACGGTCCAGATCCCCGGATGCGGGTAGCGCACCAGCACCGCGTGCCGGAACGCCTTTCCCTCCGGCGAGAAGAGCGTGTCGCTGATCTGCTTCACCCCGCCGTAGACGGAGCGCACGATCGGGATGCGCCCCAGGGCCAGGTCGCCCAGGGCGAGGAGCTTGCGTCCGAAGAAGTTGGCCGCGAGCGCGCCCGTGGACAGCACGATCGCGAGCGTGAGGATGATGCCCAGCCCGGGGAGGTGGAAGCCGAACAGCGCCTCGCTATGGAATCTTGCCGGGAGCAGCAGCAGCGACTGGTCCATCATGTCCACGAGCAGCGTGAGCACCCAGAGCGTGATGCCGAGCGGAATCCACACCAGCAGGCCGGCGACGAAATAGCGCCTGAAGGTGCTCATCGCAGGCTCACGGTGCCGCGCGCGGCGCCGGGCGCGTCAATGGCAAGCGCACCCGCCCCCGCCGCATGAAGGCGCGGAGGCTTCCTTGGCGCCCTCGGCCGGCTTCGCGTCCCCCTTCGGCGTTTCCGCGGGCTTGGCAGCGGGCTTCGTGCCGCTGTTGCGGAAGTCGGTGGCGTACCATCCGCTGCCCTTGAGCTGGAAGCCCGCCGCGGTGACCATCTTCGAGAAGGAAGCCTTGCCGCATTGCGTGCACACCGTGCGCGGCGCATCGCTCACCTTCTGCAGGAATTCCTGCTGGTGGCCGCAACTCGCGCATCGATATTCGTAGATCGGCATCGGAATCTCCCTGTTCCTGAAATCGCATTTTAACAGAAGGACTTGGCGCATTTGTGCGGTGCGCCATGGGCACTCGCCCCCCAAGGAAGATGAGGCCGCCGCCGTCCCCTCTCAAGGGCTGCCGCGGGGCGCCACCCCGCACACGCCCCGGGCGGGGCGATGGGCGAGGCTCAGGGGCGCCGGCTCTCCAGGGCCGCGATGCGCTCCTCGAGGGGCGGGTGGCTCGCGAAGAGCCCCAGGAAACGATTGCCTTCCGTGATGCCATGGGCCTGGAACGCCTGGGGAAGCGCTCCAGGCTCCAGGCCGCCCAGCCGGCGCAGCGCGGCGACCATGGGGCGCGGGGAGCCCAGCAAGGTGGCCGACCCCGCGTCGGCGCGGAACTCCCTCTGGCGCGAGAACCACGCGACGATGATCGAGGCGACCACGCCGAAGACGATCTCGCACGCGAAGACGGTGAGGTAATACCCCATGCCGATGCCGCGCTCGGTGCGGAACACCGCGCGATCGACGACGTATCCCACGACGCGCGCGAAGAACACCACGAACGTGTTGACCACGCCCTGGATCAGCGTGAGGGTGACCATGTCGCCGTTGGCCACGTGGGAGATCTCGTGGCCCAACACCGCCTCCACCTCTTCCCGGGTCATGGACTCGAGCAAGCCGGTGGACACCGCGACGAGAGCGGAGTCGCGGAACGCCCCGGTGGCGAATGCATTGGGCGGCCCGTCGTACAGGGCGACCTCTGGCATGCCGATGCCGGTCTTGTCCGCGAGGCCCCGCACGGTCGCCACCAGCCACTGCTCGTCGGCTCCCGCGGGCGCATCGATCACGCGCGCCCCGACGGAGAACTTGGCCATCGGCTTCGAGATCAGCAGCGAGATGAACGAGCCGGCGAAACCGACGATCACCGAGAACACGGCGAGCGCGCCCACGTTGAGGCCCGTGCCCGCGAGGTAGCGGTTCACCCCGAGGATCGACAGCGTGATCGAGAGCACCAGCCCCACGGCGAGGTTGGTGACGAGGAACAGGAAGATGCGCTTCATGGAGTCTTCAGGCGAACCCTAGAACGGAATGTCGTCTTCGAAATCGTCGAACTTGCCGCCGGCCGCCTTGGCCGCGGGCTTGGCCGCCGGGCGCGCAGCCCCGCCTTCGCGCTCCGGCTCCCGCTCCGTGCGCTCGGTGCGCTCGCCGCCGCCGCCGCCCATGCCCTGGCGCGATCCCAGCATCTGCATGCGATCGGCGATGACTTCCGTGGTGTACTTGTCCTGGCCGTCCTTGTCCTGCCATTTGCGCGTCTGCAGGCGGCCCTCGACGTACACCTGGCTTCCCTTCTTCAGGTACTCGCCGGCGATCTCCGCCAGCTTGCCGAAGAAGGCCACGCGGTGCCATTCGGTCTTCTCCTGCTTCTCGCCGTTCTTGTCCTTCCACACGTCGGTCGTCGCGACCGATATGTTCGTGATGGCGCCCCCGTCGGGCATGTAGCGGGTCTCGGGATCGCGCCCGAGATTGCCGATGAGGATCACCTTGTTCACCGATGCCATGGCATTGTCCCTTTCGTAAGTCCGTTTCAGTGTCGCGCCGTGCCCGGGGCCGCCGCGACAAAACCCCCCATGTTCCACGCGACGGCGAGCCAGGCGGCGATCACCGCGAGGCACACCGTGAGCGTCGCCGCGAACCCTGCGTGCTGCGCGATGCTCCCGCCGGCGGCGGCGCCGACGAACGTCCCGAAGAACTGTACGCTCGAATAGATCCCCGTGGCCGCCCCGCGCGCCGTCGCGGGCGCGGCGCGCGACACGAGCGCCGGGAGCTTGGCTTCCAGAACGTTGAAGCCCGCGAAGAAGATGACCAGCGCGCCGGAAGTCGCCGCGATGCTGCCCAGTCCCGCGGCGAGCGCGGCCATTCCCAACCCCAGCACCGCGATGGCGCCCAGGAAGATCGGACGCTCCCGGCGGGCCGCGCGGCTCGCCACGGCCGGAACCATGAGCGCCGTTCCGGCGGCCATCGCTCCCAGGTACACCCACCAGTGGTGCGCCGCCGGCAGCCCCGCGCGCACGAGCGCCACCGGCACCACGACGAACATCGCCATCAGGACCGCGTGCAGCGAGAAGATGCCGACGTTGAGCCGCACCAGCTCGGGAATCCGCAGCACTTGCCACAGGGCGACGGCCCCGGGCGCATGGCCCGACATCGGCGCCTCCGGCACCACCCAGCGCGCGACCGCCATCGCCGCGAGTGCCAGCGTGCCGGTGGCGGTGAAGATGCCCGGCATCCCGATGTATTGCTCGAGGGAAGGGGCGGCCACGAACGACACCGCGAAGGCCGCGCCGATCGTCGATCCGATGATCGCCATCGCCTTGGAGCGCTGGCTGTCGCGGGTGAGGTCGGCCGCGGCCGCGATCGCCACGCCCGAGATCGCGCCCATGCCCTGCACGACGCGCCCCAAGATCATGGCCCAGGGCGTCTGCGACACCGCGCAGAGGAAGCTGCCGGCGGCCATGGCGGCGAGCCCCACGTACAGCAGGGGCTTGCGCCCGTAGCGGTCCGAAAGCCGCCCGTACGGGATCTGCAGGATCGCCTGGGTGAGGCCGTAGGCGCCCAGGGCCACCCCGACCAGCTGCAGGTCCCAGCCCGGACGACCCAGGGCCCAGAGGCTGAACACCGGCAGGATGATGAACATGCCCAGCATCCGAAGGCCGAAGATGCCGGCGAGCGAAAGGCTCGCTCGCAGCTCGCTCGGGCTCATGCGGGCCGGGGGATTCACCGAAATGGGGATTGGAGCAGGCAATGAAGGCTGAGGTATATTAGCAGATTGCCCTATGGAAACGATCCGCATCCGCGGCGCACGCACGCACAACCTGAGGAATGTCAGCCTCGACATTCCGCGCAACCGCCTCGTGGTCATCACCGGGCTTTCCGGATCGGGAAAGTCCTCCCTCGCCTTCGACACGCTCTACGCCGAGGGCCAGCGCCGCTACGTGGAATCGCTTTCCGCGTACGCCCGGCAGTTCCTGCAGCTCATGGAGAAGCCCGACGTGGACCTGATCGAGGGCCTGTCGCCCGCGATCGCCATCGAGCAGAAGGCGACCTCCCACAACCCGCGCTCGACGGTCGGCACGATCACGGAGATCCACGACTACCTGCGCCTGCTCTTCGCGCGGGTGGGCGATCCCTATTGCCCCGAGCACAACGTGAAGCTCGCCTCGCAGAGCGTCTCGCAGATGGTGGACCACGTGCTCGAGCTGCCCGAGGACACGCGCGTGATGATCCTCGCGCCCCTGGTGGTCGGGCGCAAGGGCGAGCAGGCGGAGCTCTTCGACGAGCTGCGCGCCCAGGGTTTCGTGCGGCTGCGCATCGACGGCGCGGTGCACGAGATCGACCAGCTGCCGCGCCTGGACCGCAACCGCAAGCACACCGTCGAGATCGTGATCGACCGCGTGAAGATCGAGGGCGGGGCCGCGCGCGCCGGCCTTGCCCAGCGGCTGGCCGAATCGTTCGAGACTGCGCTGCGCCACGCCGACGCCCGCGCGCTCGCGGTGGAGGGCGACTCGGGACGCGAGCACCTGTTCTCCGCCCGCTTCGCCTGCCCCATCTGCAGCTACTCGATCCCGGAGCTCGAGCCGCGGCTCTTCTCGTTCAACAACCCGATGGGAGCGTGCCCGCGCTGCGACGGCCTGGGGGAGATCACCTTCTTCGATCCCAAGCGGGTCGTGGCCTTTCCCCACCTTTCCCTCGCGGGCGGGGCGATCCGCGGCTGGGACCGGCGCAACCAGTTCTATTTCTCGATGCTCGCCTGCCTCGCCCAGCACTACGGCTTCGACGTGGAGGCCTCGTTCGAGGCGCTGCCCGAGGCGGCCCAGCAGATCGTGCTCTACGGCTCCGGCGAGGAGAAGATCGCGTTCCGCTATCCGGGCGAGAAGGGCCGCAGCTCCGTGAAGGAGCACGCCTTCGAGGGCATCATCCCGAACCTGGAGCGCCGCCACCGCGAGACCGATTCCGTCGCGGTGAAGGAGGAGCTCGCCAAGTACCTGAACACCCGCGCCTGCCCCGACTGCGACGGCACCCGCCTGAGGATCGAGGCGCGCAACGTGCGGGTGGCCGAGCGCACCATCCACGAGCTCTCGTCGCTGCCGCTCTCCCAGGCGCAGCCTTTCTTCGAGCACCTGGAGCTGCCGGGATCGCGCAGGACCATCGCCGAGAAGATCGTGCGCGAGATCGCCAATCGCGTGCAGTTCCTGAACAACGTGGGGCTGGATTACCTTTCCCTCACCCGCTCGGCGGACACGCTCTCCGGCGGCGAGGCGCAGCGCATCCGGCTCGCGAGCCAGATCGGCTCGGGCCTCACGGGCGTGATGTACGTCCTCGACGAGCCTTCCATCGGGCTGCACCAGCGCGACAACGAGCGCCTCATCGGCACGCTCAAGAGCCTGCGCGACCTGGGCAACTCCGTGATCGTGGTCGAGCACGACGAGGAAGCGATCGCCGCGGCCGATCACGTGATCGACATGGGGCCGGGCGCCGGGGTGCACGGCGGCGAGATCGTGGCGAGCGGCACGCCCGCGGACATCCTGCGCCATCCCGCATCCCTCACCGGGCAGTACCTGTCGGGGCGCAAGGCGATCGCGATCCCCGCCCGGCGCCGGCGCCCCGACGCGAAGCGCCAGCTGCGCGTCTCCGGGGCGCGCGGCAACAACCTGAAGGACGTGACCGTCGACATCCCCGTGGGCCTCTTCGTGGCCATCACGGGCGTGTCCGGCTCGGGCAAGTCCACGCTCATCAACGACACGCTCTACAACGCGGTGGCGCACCACCTCTATGGATCGAGCGCCGAGCCCGCGCCGCACGACGCGATCGAGGGGCTGGACTTCTTCGACAAGGTGATCAACGTCGACCAGAGCCCGATCGGGCGCACGCCGCGCTCCAATCCGGCCACCTACACGGGACTCTTCACGCCGATCCGGGATCTCTTCGCCGGCGTGCCCGAGTCGCGCGCACGAGGCTACGGCCCCGGGCGCTTCTCGTTCAACGTGAAGGGCGGCCGCTGCGAGGCCTGCCAGGGCGACGGCCTCATCAAGGTGGAGATGCACTTCCTGCCCGACATCTACGTGCCCTGCGACGTCTGCCACGGCAAGCGCTACAACCGCGAGACGCTCGAGGTGCTGTACAAGGGCAAGCCCATCCACGAGGTGCTCGACATGACCGTCGAGGCGGCCCACGAATTCTTCTCCGCCGTGCCCGCGATCCAGCGCAAGCTCGCGACCCTCCTCGAGGTGGGTTTGGGATACATCAAGCTCGGCCAGAGCGCCACCACGCTTTCGGGCGGCGAGGCCCAGCGCGTGAAGCTCTCGCTGGAGCTCTCGAAGCGGGACACGGGGCGCACCCTCTTCATCCTCGACGAGCCCACCACGGGACTGCATTTCCACGACATCGACCTGCTGCTGAAGGTGCTGCACCGGCTGCGCGACCACGGCAACACGGTGGTGGTGATCGAGCACAACCTGGACGTGATCAAGACCGCCGATTGGGTGGTGGACCTCGGGCCCGAGGGCGGCGACGGCGGCGGGCGCGTGATCGCCCGGGGCACGCCCGAGGATGTCTGCCGCGAGCCGGCGAGCTTCACCGGCCAGTACCTGAAGGGCGTGCTCGAGCCCGCGGCGCGCAGGAAAGCGGCGTCCGGCTAGACCGGGCCGCGCGCGGCAGGTACCCTTCCCGGCCAAGAGATCCATGAACCCGCGCGAACTGCTCATCGGAAGCTTCCAGGCCGCGCTCGCGGCCGCCGACCCCCTGAAGATCGTGCCCGACCATCTGCCCGCCCCGCCGCGCGGAGGCACGGTGGTGGTCGGCGCGGGCAAGGCGGCCGGCGCGATGGCGCTTGCGGTGGAATCCCATTGGCCCGCCGATGCGCCGCTCAAGGGCGTGGTGATCACGCGCTACGGGCATGGCACCGCCACGCGACGCATCCGCGTGGTCGAAGCGGGGCATCCGGTTCCCGACGAACGCGGCGAGGCGGCTGCGCGCGAGATCCTCGCCGCGGCGCGCGCGCTGGGCGAGGACGACCTGCTGCTCGTCCTCGTTTCCGGCGGCGGATCATCGCTGCTGGCGCTGCCCGCGGAAGGCGTTGCGATGGAGGACCTGAAGGGCGTGACCCGGGCGCTGCTCGCGAGCGGTGCGCCGATCCAGGACATGAACACCGTGCGCAAGCATCTGTCGGCCATACAGGGCGGACGGCTCGCCCTCGCCACGGGCGCGCGGGTGCTGGCGCTCGTGATCTCCGACGTGACGGGCGACGATCCTACCCACATCGCATCGGGGCCGTGCGCCCCGGATCCTTCCACGTTCGCGCAGGCGATCGAGATCCTCCAGCGCTTCGGCGTGGCGGCCCCGCCGTCGGTCGCGGAGCACTTGCGCGAGGGCGCCGCCGGACGCCGGACGGAAACGCCCAAGCCCGGCGACAGGGCGTTCGCCCGCGTGGAGAACCGCGTGATCGCCACGGCCCACGGCAGCCTCATGGCGGGCGCCGAGCACTTCCGGCAGCGGGGGATCGCGCCGCTCGTGCTGGGCGACAGCGTGACCGGGGAGGCCGCGCAGGTGGCCAAGCCCTACGCCGCGCTCGCCCGCGAGATCCGCGACCATGGGCAGCCGGCAAAGGCGCCGGTGGCGCTCATCTCCGGGGGCGAGACCACGGTCACGCTGCGCGGGCATGGGCGCGGGGGGCGCTGCAGCGAGTTCCTGCTCTCCCTCGCCATCGAGCTCGCGGCGCTCGAGGACACGTGGGCGATCGCCTGCGACACCGACGGCATCGACGGCAGCGAGGACAACGCCGGTGCCGTGCTGGCACCCGACGCGCTCGCGCGCGCGCAAGCCCTGGGCATGAACCCGAAGGCGCTGCTCGCGGACAACGACGGCTACGGATTCTTTTGCGCGCTGGGAGACCTGGTCGTCACCGGGCCCACGCGCACCAACGTGAACGACTTTCGCGTGATCCTGGTGCAATGACCATGAAGCTGTCGATCATCATCCCGTGCTACAACGAAGCCGCGACGATAGTCGGCCTCGTGGAGGCCGTGCGTGCGGCGCCGTACCCGGACAAGGAGATCATCGTCGTGGACGACGGCTCCACCGACGGCACGCGCGAGCGGCTCGCGGGTGAGCTGAAGGACCGCATCGACCGGGTGATCCTGCACGAGGTGAACCGCGGCAAGGGTGCGGCGCTGCGCACCGGCATCCAGGCGGCCACGGGCGAGCTGGTGGTGATCCAGGACGCCGACCTCGAATACGACCCGAACGAATACGGCCGGCTGCTGGCGCCGATCATCGAGGGACGCGCCGACGTGGTGTTCGGATCCCGCTTCATGGGCGCGGAGCCCCACCGCGTCCTCTACTTCTGGCACCGCATGGGCAACGGGCTGCTCACGCTCCTGTCGAACATGCTCACCAACCTCAACCTCACGGACATGGAGACCTGCTACAAGGCCTTCCGGCGCGAGGTGATCCAGGCGATCCACCTCGAGGAGGATCGCTTCGGCTTCGAGCCCGAGGTGACCGCGAAGATCGCCAAGGGCGGCTACCGCGTCTACGAGGTGGGCATCTCCTACTATGGCCGCACCTACGCGGAAGGCAAGAAGATAGGCTACAAGGACGGCCTGCGTGCGATCTACTGCATCCTCAAGTACAACCTATTCCGCTGAACGGCGCGGGATCGCGCGCTACTTCCTGGTGGGCGGCACCGCCGCCATCGTGGACGTGGGCCTGTTTGTCGTCCTGGCCCAGTGGATGGGGTTCCCCTACCAGGCGGTCGGGGCCGCCACGTTCACCCTGGCCACGCTCGTGAACTACGTGTTGAGCGTGCGCTTCGTGTTCGTGAGCGGGCAGCGGTACGGCAAGAAATCCGAGATCGCCTTGGTGTACCTCGTGAGCGCCGTGGGCCTCGCGCTGAACGCGGCGATCCTGTGGGCGTGCGTCGAGGTGGCGTCGGTGGGGCTGTTCACGGCGAAGGTCGCCGCCACGGGCTGCGTCTTCTTCTGGAACTACTTCGCGCGCCGCCGCTTCGTGTTCGGCGCGACCCGTCCCTAGGACGTTCCCGCGGCCCCGAGGAAGGCCCGCACGCCGGCGGGGTCCACGCGCACCAGCAGGAACGCAGGAACGCCGGTGGCGGCGTTGTCGAACTCGGCCACGGGCCGCGAGTACCGGCCCACGTGGGCCAGCAGGTCGAAAGGATCGCCCACCCGGTTGTCGAGGTCGGTCTTGTACACCCACGAGAGCACGATGTAATCCACGTCCGAGCGCAGGATCTCCCGGGCGAGACGGCGCTCGTCCCACTTGTAGTAGAACGGCACGCCTTCGCGCCCGCCCAGCACCGCGACGTACTCGGGCCGCATCCACATGATCTTCGAGCGCGGCGGGGTGAGCGTGCGCAGCGCGTCGAACCCGTCGAGCACCGCGATGGTCTGGGCAGCCTCGGCGCGGGCCTGGGCAAGGTTGATGGTGGTGTAGAACTCCACCACGTCCGCGTACCCATAGCCCGATCCGGGCTCCACGGGCGCGCGCTCCTGGGCCTTCTGGACGAGCACCACGGCGGCCGGCAGGCACGCGAGCACCGGCAGCGCCGCCACCGCGGCGAGCGCGACCGCGCGATGGCGCCCGGAACGCAGGCGGCTGCAGAGGGAGCGCGCAAGCTCGGCGGCGTGCAGGATCAGCAGCGGCACGAGGGGATAAAGCAGGCGGCGCGTGTTGTTCTCCCCGAAGACCCACATGAACGTGATGCCCACGGCGACGAGGACGTACCAGCCGTCGAGGCGATTCATGAGCGCCTTGCGCACCGCGCCGGCGAGCGCGAGGGCTCCGAAGGCGGCCAGCACCGCCCTGGGCATCGTTCCCACCGCGCCTTGCGCGAGGAACGAGGACACCCAGCCGTCGAGGAACGATCGCGCGGCGATGGGCGCGGTGACGAGCGGCTCGTGCAGCCAGGCCGCGATCATCTCGCTGCTGGTCACGCCGTAGGCGTCGGCCGGCCCGGAAGGCCGCAGGGCGAGCCACAGGCCCACGAGCAGGGTCACGGGCGCGAGGGGCAGCGCCAGCCGCCAGGCGGCGGCGGGACGCTCCCGGTACCACCGCACCGCGGCGTGGAT
>JAAOZZ010000324.1 GCA_012274175.1 Betaproteobacteria bacterium | reverse complement strand
GGAATCACGAGGTGCAGCGCGCGGCCGTCCGGTGGCGGCGCGGTATAATTCGCGCTTCGCGAATCGGAATTCGTCATGACCCGAAGTGTAACGGCATTGGCCTGCGCGCTCCTCGCCCTCACCCTGGCGGGCTGCGGCATGTTCGCCTCCAAGGACGAGAACGAGAAGAAGAACTGGTCCGCCGAGCAGTACTACAAGGCCGCCAAGGAGGAGTTCGACCACCAGAACTGGGAGCTGGCCGCCAAGCTCTACGAGGAGCTCGAATCGAAGTTCCCGTACGGTCGCTTCGCGCAGCAGGCCGAGATCGAGGTCGCCTACTCGTACTACAAGCAAGGCGAGACCGCGCTCGCCATCTCGGCGGCGGAAAAGTTCATGAAGCTGCACCCGAACCATCCGAACGTCGACTACGCGCTCTACCTGAAGGCGCTCGCGAACTTCAAGGAGGACCTGGGGCTGCTCGCGCGGGTGATCACCCAGGACCTCGCCGACCGCGATCCCAAGGCCGCCCGCGAGTCCTTCGAGGGCTTCAAGGAGCTGGTGACGCGCTTTCCCGACAGCATCTACGTGGAGGATTCCCGCGAGCGCATGGCCTATCTCATCGAGGCCCTCGCCCGCCACGAGCTGTCGGTGGCCAAGTACTACCTGGGGCGCGGCGCCTACCTCGCGGCCGCAAACCGCGCGCAGGAGGCGATCGCGCGCTTCCCCAACTCGCCCACGCGCCGCGAGGCCCTCGACGTCATGGTCGAGGCCTACGACCGCATGGGCATGAACCAGCTGCGCGACGACGCGAAGAAGGTCCTCGCCAGGAACTACCCCGCCGATCCCCTCGTGAAGGAGGGCAAGAACCGCGGCGGCCCCTGGTGGAAGTTCTGGTAGCGCCCGCCCCGGGGCGCTTTCCTATTTCGCGAGTGCCTTGAGCAGCTCCACCTGCGCGCAGCGCGCCTTGGAGCGCCCGCGCCGCGCGCGCTTGAAGCTGCCGTCGGGCTGCATGTCCCAGGCCTGGGTGTTGTCCTCGAGGTAGGGCTTCAGGCCCTCGCGGACCACGCGGCGCTTGAGTTTCGCGTCGAGCATCGGGAAGCACAGCTCCACGCGACGGAAGAAGTTGCGGTCCATCCAGTCCGCGCTCGAGAGGTAGACCTTCGACTCGCCCCCGTGCCGGAAGTGGAAAATGCGCGTGTGCTCGAGGAAGCGCCCCACGATCGAGCGCACGCGGATGTTCTCCGAGAGCCCGGGCACGCCGGGGCGCAGCGCGCACACGCCCCGCACCAGGAGCTCCACCTTCACGCCCGCCTGGGAGGCCTTGTAGAGCGCCTCGATCACCAGGGGCTCCAGCAGCGCGTTCATCTTCGCCACGATGCGCGCGGGGCGCCCCGAGCGGGCGATGCGCGTCTCGTTGTCGATCGCCTCGAGGATCTTCGGGTGCAGGGTGAACGGGGCGCTCCAGACATGCTTCAGCTTGCTCGCCTTGCCCAGGCCGGTGAGCTGCTGGAAGACCTCGTTCACGTCGGAGCCGACGGCATCGCGCGCGGTGAGCAGGTCGAAGTCGGTGTAGCTGCGCGCGGTGCGCGCATGGTAGTTGCCCGTTCCCAGGTGGCAGTAGCGCACAAGCCTGCCCTGCTCGCGCCGGACCACCATCGCCATCTTCGCGTGGGTCTTGTGTCCCACGACGCCGTAGACCACGTGCGCTCCCACCTCCTCCAGCCGCGCCGCCCAGTTGATGTTCGCCTCCTCGTCGAAGCGGGCCATCAGCTCCACGACCACGGTGACCTCCTTGCCGGCGCTCGCCGCGTCGATGAGCGTCTGCATGATCACCGAGTCGGTGCCGGTGCGGTACACCGTCAGCTTGATCGCCACCACCTCCGGGTCGATGGCCGCCTGGCGCAGGAACTCGATCACGGGCGCGAAGGACTGGAACGGCCGGTGCAGGAGCACGTCGCCCTTGCGGATCACGGCGAAGAGGTCCCGTCCCTTGAGCAGCGCCTTGGGCGTTCCCGCCACGAAGGGGGCGTACTCCAGGTCCGGGCGGTTCACCAGCTCGGGGATGTTCATGAGCCGGACCAGGTTCACCGGGCCCGCGACCGAGTACAGGTCGTCTCCCTCGAGCCCGAACTGGGACAGCAGGAAGCGCGTCATCGCCTCCGACATGTTGTCCGCGACCTCGAGGCGCACCGCGTCGCCGAAATGGCGCTGGGGCAGCTCGCCCTGCAGCGCCTGGCGCAGGTCCTTCACCTCCTCCTCCTCGACGAAGAGGTCGGAGTTGCGCGTCACGCGGAACTGGTAGCAGCCCAGCACCGTCATGCCGGAGAACAGCTCGCTCACGTGCGCGTGCAGCACCGAAGTGAGGAAGATGAAGTCGTTGGGTCCCTGGGCGATGCCGGCGGGCAACCGGATCACCCGCGGCAGCACGCGCGGGGCCTGCACGATGGCCGCGCGGGAATCGCGCCCGAAGGCGTCGCGCCCCTCGAGCTCGACGGCGAAATTGAGGCTCTTGTTGAAGACGCGCGGGAACGGGTGCGCCGGATCGAGGCCGATCGGGGTGAGCACCGGCATCATCTCGCGGAAGTAGTAGTCGCGGATCCACGCGAGCTGCACCGGGGTCCACTCCGTGCGGCGCAGGAACCGGATGCCCTCGGCGGCGAGCGCGGGCAGGACCTCCTCGTTCAGCAGGCGGTACTGGCGCTCGACGATGCCCTGGGCGCGCGCCGACACCTGGCGGAACACCTCGAGGGGCGCGAGCCCGTCGGGCCCGGCGGTGGCGGCCGCGCCCATCTTGATCTGCTCCTTCACGCCCGAGAGCCGGATCTCGAAGAACTCGTCCAGGTTGGAGGAGACGATGCAGAGGAACTTCAGCCGCTCCAACGGCGGCACCGAGCGGTCCTCCGCCTGGGCGAGCACGCGGCGGTTGAACTCGAGCAATTGCAGCTCGCGGTTGAGGAAATGCTCGGGGGCGTGGCGCGGCAAGCGCGTGTGGTGGGCCTTGGTCTTCCTGGGCATGACCGTAGCGGGGCTTCGTGACCGTCGTGTGACAAGCGCTGCGCCGGAAACCGGGGGAAACTGTGCGATACTTCGACGCCGCGTTCGTTCACCGGCGCCCCAGCAACACGTTCATGGAATATACCACCCTCGGCGCGGTCGACCTCGGCTCCAACAGCTTCCACCTCGCCATCGCGCGCGTCGAGCACGACCAGCTCTTTCCCCTCGATTCCCTCAAGGAAACGGTGCGCCTGGGCAGCGGCCTCACCGACGACAAGCAACTGGATGGCCTGGCGCAGGACCGGGCGCTCGCCGCGCTCAAGCGCTTCTCCGAGCGCCTCGAGGGCATGCCGCGGGAGGCGGTGCGCGTGGTCGGGACCAACGCGCTGCGCGTGGCGCGCAACGCCGGGGACTTCCTGCGCAAGGCGCGCGGCGAGCTGGGATTCCCGATCGAGATCATCTCCGGGCGCGAGGAAGCGCGGCTCATCTACCTGGGCGTGGTGCACTCGCTGCCCATGTCGCCCCACAACCGGCTCGTGGTGGACGTCGGCGGCGGGTCCACCGAATGCATCATCGGCAACAAGCTGAAGCCCAAGGCGATGGAGAGCCTGTACATTGGCTGCGTGAGCTTCACCGCGCGCTACTTCCCCGAGGGACGCATCGAGAAGAAGTCGCTGCGCCAGGCCGAGTTCGCCGCGCGCGAGCAGGTGCAGACCATCGCCGCGCGCTTCGAGAAGACCGGCTGGAAGGAGGCGATCGGCTCCTCGGGCACCGCGCGCTCGATCGCCGAGGTGCTCGCCAAGAACGGAGTGGTCGCGAGCGGCATCACCGCCGCCGGGCTCGACTGGCTGCGCGAGCAGCTCCTCGCCGCGGGGGATTTCCGCAAGCTCGCGCTCGCGGGACTGCGCGAGGACCGGGTGCCCGTGGTCGCGGGCGGGGTGGCGATCATGTCGGGCGTGTTCGACGAGCTGGGCCTGGACCGGATGACGGTGGCCGAAGGCGCGCTGCGCGACGGCGTGCTGTGGGATCTCCTCGGGCGCGTGCACCATCGCGACATCCGGGAGGTCACGGTCGAGCAATTCGTGCGCCGCTACCACGTGGACCTGGTGCAGTCGCAGCGGGTGGCGGGGCTCGCCCACGAGCTGCTGGGCAAGCTCGACGACGGCGCGCGCGAGCTGGCCGCGCTCGCCGATTTCCTCGACTGGGCCGCGAAACTGCACGAGATCGGCATCTCCATCGCCCAGGGCGCGTACCACAAGCATTCCGCCTACATCCTCGCCAACGCCGACATGCCCGGGTTCTCGCGCCAGGAGCAGGGATGGCTTTCGAACCTCGTGCTGGCGCAGCGCGGCAAGCTCTCCAAGATGCGCGCCGCCTTCGACGACGATCCGCGCCTCGCCGCGCTGGCGCTGTGCCTGCGCATGGCGGTGATCTTCCACCGCAGCCGCCGGACGCTCAAGCTGCCGCGCATGGGCCTCGCACGCAAGGCCCGGGGCTTTCGCCTCGAGATCGACTCCCGCTGGCTCGCCGAGCACACCCTGGTCGCCCTCGCCCTCGACGCCGAGCGCACGCAGTGGGATTCCGTCGGCATGCCCTTCGAGGTGGCGGAAACCTGAAATCGGGGACAGACCCCGAATCAGGGGAAATCGGGGGCTATCTCCGATTTACGCGGGAGCGCGATCCTTCCAGGGCAGGGGCACGTCGTACTCTCTCAACAGGCAATCGTCGGGCAGGCAGGCGATGGGCGTGAAGTCGCGGTGGGCGATGTGCTCGGGGCGATGGAAGCGGCGGATGTGGTTGGAGACCGCGCACAGGCTGAGATACACGCTCACCCGGTTCCACGGCGAGAGGTTCGAGGTCGACGCGTGCACCAGGCACGAATGGAACAGGATCATCGAGCCGGCGGGCCCCTTCGGGGCCACGATGCCGCCGCGCGCCACGAGCTTCGCGATCGTGTCGTGGTCGATGGTCCAGAGCGGATAGCTCGTGGTGCTCATGTCGTGGGCGGCGTCGAGCGCCCCCTGCACGTGGCTCCCCGGAATGAGCATGAGCGGCCCGTTGAACTCGTTCACGTCGTCGAGGAAGATCGCCACGTTCATCGCCCGGGCTTCGGGCATGTGGTCGTCCGCCTTCCAGGTGCCGTAGTCCTGGTGCCACTGCCAGACTTCGCCGTCGAACGCCATCTTGCCGTTGATCTTGAACTGGTGCATGTACACGGGCTCGCCGAAGAGCTGCACCACCGGCTCGACCATGCGGGGATGGCGCGCGAGCCGGGCGAACGGATGGCTGTACAGGTGGGCGGCGAAATTGGTGCGCACCGCCTCGCTCGCCTTTTCGCGCACGTTCTCGACGCGGCGCTGAGCATAGAGGCGCGGCACTTCCTCGACGAGGGGGCGCAGCTCCTCCGGCGAGAAGAGCGAGGGAAAGAAGAGGTACCCCTCCTCGTCGAAGCGGGCGAGCTGCTCGTCGCTCAGTCTCATGCACGGTCTCCGCGGGCCTGCAATGCCTCCATTCTGCCGCCTTTCCGCGGGCGGCGCAGGCGCGGCGCGGAAGGGCCCGCCGCCGCTCTCCCCATGCGCCGGTGGACCGCGCCACCGGCGGCTCTTAGAATCGCGGCAAGCCGGTAATCGCCCGGCACCGCCGTCAGACAGGGCTCCGATCGAATCCGCCGACTTCCCGCGCCGCGCCCAACGCCTCTACACCGTGGCCGCGGCCGCGTTCCTGTTCCTGGCGCCATTCCCCTCGTCGGCGGGCTCGCGCGTGGCCGCGCTGCTGCTCGCGCTGGCCGCGCTCGCGTGGGGCGCCTTCGGCGGCGCGCGAGCGCTCGGGCTCGCCCGCCTGCCGCGCGCCGTGGCAGTCCCGGGCCTCGCCTGGATCGGGCTCTGCGTCGCTTCCCTCGCCTGGAGCGACGATGCCGCGTACACCCGCTTGGAGCTGCAGCGCGAGGTCGCTTACGGCGCGATCGCCTTCATCGTGTTCTTCGCGGGTACGCGCACGCCGCGCGATGCGCACGTGGCCATCGGTGCGCTGCTCGCGGGAACGCTCGTGCTGGGGCTGTTCGAGTGGGTGCGGCAGCTCGCCCCCGGCCTGCCCTATGCGGACAAGTACCTGGCGATCGAGGGCTACTTCTCGACCCATCTCGTGATCGTGGCGCCACTGCTGGTGCTGGTGGCGTGGCCCGGTCCCTCGGGGATGGGCGCCGGGCGCGCCACCCTCGCCGCACTCGCCGTGGGCCTGCTCGCCGGCGGACTCGCGAGCGAGAACCGCATGCTGTGGATCGCTCTCGGCGCCGCCACGATCGCCGGCTTCGCCGCGTTCCGGCGCGCCGCCGGGAGCCTGCAAGCGCGAGTCGGGGCGCGCCCGGCGTTCCTGCTGGCGCTCGCCGTCATCACGCTGCTCATCGCAGCGAGCTGGGAGTACAAGGTTCTGCGCTACTACCCGGGCGCAGAGGGCGTGATGGAGTCCCTGTCCCTCGACGAGCGGCCGCTCATCTGGGAGTCGGCGCGCGCTCCGCTGCTCGAACGCGCCTGGGCCGGTCACGGGTTCGGGCGCGAGATCGCCGGCGACGCGATCGCCCGCGGACTCGAGGCGCGTGGCTCGCCCGATCGCTTCCGCCACGCGCACAACGTCTTCCTGGACATCGTGCTGCAGCTCGGGCTCCTCGGCCTCGCGGTGTTCGCGGCGCTTGCCGGCGCGCTGGCGCTCGCCTTCGCCCGCGCCGTGCGCACCCCGGGCAGCGAGCCCATCGGCATCGCCGGCATCGCCCTGCTGGCGGGGTTCCTCACCAAGAACCTCACCGACGACTTCCTCCACCGACCGAACTCGCTCGTCTTCTGGGCGGTGGCGGGCATGCTCCTCGGCCTCGCGGCCTCGCGCCGCGCCTAGCCGCGGCGCAGCGCGCGCCACGAAGACGACGGCCGGCCTCATCCGCGCGAGCCTAGCCCGGTCCCTCGAGCAGCTCCGCGTCCACGACCGCGCGCAGCACGGTCTCGCCGTCGCGCGCCGCGAACCACCACACCGCGCCCTTGCGCACCGCCATGCCGCCGCGCCGCGCGCCGAGGAGCCGTGCCGCCAGCTCGCCCAACGTCGGCTGATGTCCGACCACGAGCACGGAAGCGCCGCCCTCCGGCCACCCGACCTCTCGCAGCACCGAGGCCGCCTCCGCCCCCGCGCCCACCGCGCCGCTTACCTCGAACTTGCGCCCCATCGGCTCGACGGTCTCGAGCGCGCGGCGGGCGGGGCTCGACACGATCCGCCAGTCCTTCCCGAGGCGCGGCTCGAGCCAGCGCGCCACGCGATCGGCCTGCTTGCGCCCGCGCTTGGT
>JAAOZZ010000323.1 GCA_012274175.1 Betaproteobacteria bacterium | reverse complement strand
CGATCTGGGCCTGGGTGAGCCGCAGGCTGTCGTGGATCATGGGGATCACCGGCGGCACCGCCAGCACCGTGAGCCGCAGGCAGATCCCCGAAAGCCAGAGCAGGGCGAACGCCCTCCAGCCGCTACGGTCCTGCGATGCTTCCCCGCTCACCACCGGAAGGCCGGCATCGGATTCGTCTCATGGGCGTTGCCAAGGGACGAACAGGATAACCGGCTTCCGAAAGATCACCGGTTGTCGCGGTCGCGCCCGCCACCGCGGTCGCCGCCACGATCACCGCCGCGATCACCGCCTCGATTGTCGCCGCGGTTGTCGTGCTGCTCGCGGGACTGCGGTTGCGCGCGGGATTGCGGTTGCTCGCGGTACTTCGGCTGGACGCGCTGCGCACCCCGCTCGAGGTTCTGGCGCGTCACGGCTTCCCGCGCCTGGTAGCGGTAGTTCCGGTCACGCAGCGAACGCTGCTGCTCGGCCTGCGGATAGCGATTGCCGGAATACTGCCGCTGGTAGCCGGGCAACGGAGCCCGCGCGGGGACGGCGCGGCGGTTCCAGCGGTCCCAATCCCGATGGTGGTCCACCCAGTCGCGGCCCCAGCGATCGCCCCAGCGCGGCGGGGCATCGGCGCGCCACCCGCGGAACCACACCGGCGGACTGCGGTAGTAGCGCACCGGGACCCGCAGGATATAGAGCGGCACTGCGTCCGGAGGCACCAGCTCCCACGGACCGTTGTACCAGGAACTCTGGTACCACTCGTCGCCTTCGAGGACCCAGTACAGGCCGTCGTAGAAGAAATAATTCGAGCGGATCCCCGGCGCGTAGTACACGGGATAGCCGGGAATCGCCACCAGCCGCGGGTAGACGGGCAGGTTGATCCCGATGCGGATGCCCGGAACCGAGAAGCCGATGCCCACCTGGGCGAATGCCGGCATGGCAGCGCCGAGCAGCAAGCCCAGCACCAGGACGATTGATCGCATTTTCGATACCTCCACGGAACTCTGACCCCAGGGTGACATGGGAAGTTGCCACAAATCCCGGCTCAGCCCTTGCCGTGCATCAAGCGCGTGATGAAAGGGGTCAGGGCGAGCAGGACGATCCCGGCGCCGATCGAGCTCCCCACGAGGAACCAGTAGAGCGGGAAGGAAGTGCCCCGCAGCAGCGCTTCGAGGATGCCCGCGAGGTAATTGGCGGCCGCGTTGGCGAGGTACCAGATCCCCATCATGAGCGCGGCCACCCGCAAGGGGGCGAGCTTGGTCACCATGGACAGTCCCACCGGCGACAGGCACAGCTCCCCGATCGTGTGCAGCACGTACACGAAGAAGAGCCACTGGGGCCCCACCTTGCCGAGGATGTCGGCGCGGTGCTGTCCCACGGCGAGCACGACGAAGCCCAGGGCGAGGAACAGGAGGCCGATCGCCATCTTTGCGGGCGTGGGCAGTGCCAAGCGCGAGCGGTCGACGCGCAGCCACAGGGCGGCGATGCCCGGTCCCATCAGCAGGATGCCCAGCGGGTTGATGGCCTGGAAGTAGGAAGCGGGAATCTCCCACCCGGCGATCAAGCGATCGGTCTGCTTGTCGGCGAAGAGGTTCATGGTGCCGCCCGCCTGCTCGAACCCCATCCAGAAGAAGATCACGAAGAAGCCGAGGATGAAGATGGCGGCGATGCGCTGCCACTCCTCGGACGTGAGGGGCCGGGCCCCGGTATCCTTGGCGCCGCCGAAACGGCGGCTTGCGAGCCACAGGGCGACCGCGACGGCCGCGATCGCCACGAAGCGGCCGCTGCCCGTGAGGCCAAGCCACGCGGGGCCGATCGCGCCCCATGCGGCGATCGCGCCGTACACGAGCGGAATCATCGCGAGGCTCGCGAGCGCCACGTGGATCCAGTCGGCGCGATCGAGGCGCGCCTTGCCCCGGGGCAGGCCGCCGTCGCCCAGGCGCGACTGGCTCAGCACGAATTGCGCGAGCCCCAGGCACATCCCCACGCCGGCCGACGCGAAGCCGTAATGCCAGCCCACCTTCTCGCCCAGGGTGCCCGCGATGAGCGGCGAGAGGAACGCGCCGAGGTTCACGCCCATGTAGAAGATCGTGAAGCCGCCGTCCCGGCGCGGGTCGTTCTCGCGGTAGTAGGTGCCCAGCATCGTCGCGATGTTCGGCTTGAAGAAGCCGTTGCCCGCGACCAGCAGCCCGAGCGCGAGATACAGCAGGCTCGGAAAGGCCATGGCGAAATGCCCGAAGGCCATGGTGATGCCGCCGATGAGGATCGCCTTGCGCTGCCCCAGGTAGCGGTCGGCGAGGTAGCCGCCGACGATGGGCGAGATGTACACGAGCCCGGTGTAGGTCGCGTAGAGCTCGAGCGCGTCGGAGCGCTCGTAGCCCAGCGCGTTGACCAGGTAGAGCATGAACAGCGCCCGCATGCCGTAGTAGCTGAAGCGCTCCCACATCTCCGTGAAGAAGAGCGTGGGCAGCGCCCTGGGCTGGCGAGTGCCGGCCGCGTCGCGCGCGAGGTCCGGGGGACGGATGCTCGTGGCCATCGGCGAACGATATCAAACAAACGGCTCGTAGCCGAACCAAACAAACGTGCCATCGCCGATTGGCGATCGGAGAGTATTGGAGCGCGAGGGGTGGATGTATTTTCCCGGACCCGGAAACCGCAAGCGTGACCCATCCGGGCTGCTGATCGCGCATTCGGGGCCTGGCACACCCGCCAGACCCCGAATGCGCGACCGGCCGGTCGGGTCGCAGTTTCAGGGTCCGGGAAAATACATCCACCCCTTGCGCCCCATGGGCCGCTTGGCGCGAGTGCGAACCGATGGCGCGCCGCGCCGGTCACAACGACGTCGCCACATCCGCCAAAGGAGGGTGCGATGGCAAGCTATCCCTATCGGCATTCCGCTTACTCGAGCGCAACGCGCTGGCTCGCCGTCGGCTTCGTCGCCGGCGCCGTCGCGGTGCTCGTCTTCCACCAGGGCGCTTTCGCGCTGCTGCACGCCGCGGGCTTGACAGCCGTCGCGCCCTACTCGGTGAAACCTACCGCGCCTTGGGGGTTGCCCGCGATCTGGTCCATCTCGCTCTGGGG
>JAAOZZ010000322.1 GCA_012274175.1 Betaproteobacteria bacterium | reverse complement strand
CGCGCGCCGGCCGTTGAAACGATGCTGCGCGAAACCGATCCCGTCATCATCATCCCGGCGGCCGGGCCACGGCGGGCCGACGCGACGATCGAGCATTTCATCCACATTCGCCGGCGCACGCCCACGCTCGCGGCGTTTCGCATCACGCGCCCGGCGGCGTTCCGCTTCACGCCCGGACACTACGCGCGCCTCGGACTCGAAACGGCGGACGGCACGGTGATCTGGCGCCCCTATTCGATCGCATCGCCGTCCGATGCCGGTCACCTCGATTTCGAGTGCACGCTCGTCCCGGGCGGCCCCTTCACCGAGCGCTTCGGGAAGGCGGCGGCGGGGGATGCGATCCGGCTGGATGCGCGCAGCTTCGGCTTCCTCACCCTCGACCAGGTGGCACCCGGGGGCACGCTCTGGATGTTCTCCACCGGCACCGGCGTCGCACCCTTCCTGTCGATGCTGGCCGACGCCCGCACCTGGGAGCGGCATGCCCGCGTCGTGCTCTCCCACAGCGTGCGATGCGCCGCCGAGCTCACGCCCGACTCGATCGAAGCGTCGTTGCAGCGCTTCGGCTCCGCCGAGCGTGCCCGCCTCACGATGCTTCCGGTGGTCACGCGCGAAAAGGTGTCCGGCGCATTCGGCGACCGGCTGGACGTGCTGCTCCGGGAAGGCGCGCTGGAGCGGGCCGTGGGCGAAACCATCGAACCCGTGGGCGCGCGCGCAATGCTGTGCGGCAACCCGGAGATGATCCGGGAGATGCGCTCGCTCCTGCGCGAGCGCGGCCTCGTGCCCGGACGACGGGGCGTGCCCGGGCAACTCTCGACCGAAGGCTACTGGTAGGCGGGCTCGCGGTGCGCAGGGACCGCGGCCGGCGTGCCGGCCGCGGGCATGCGGCGGGCGAAGTCGGCGGCGAAGCGCTCGACCGCGTCCCAATCGGTGTACTCGTAATCGCGGGAAGTGTCCGTCTCGCCGCCCGCCATGCCGACGATCATCCGCACCGTGAAGCGCACGAACGGGTTGTAGCGGCGATAGAGCAGGGCGCCCGCGAAGCTCGCGGTCTGCCGGCTCGTCCATCCCGTGCGCCGCCGGAAATCCTCGACATAGCCGCGCGCGACCTCGGGCTTCGCCCCCGGCCCGCCCGCGCTCAGGCACACGGAGAAGAACGCATTGGGGCGGCTCTCGATGTCGGCGAGCCGTTCGCGCACCACTTCTTCGAGCCATGCCGGGTGCCGGCCATAGCGGATCGCCCCTCCGATGACGACGCCGTCGTGGCCGTCGATCTCCCAGAGCACTTCCACCGCGTCGGCCGATCGCACCGTCGCTTCGAGCCCCTGGTCGCGCAGGATCGCGGCGATGCGCTCGGCGATGCGGGCCGTGTGCCCGTCGACCGACGCGTAGAGCACGAGCACTCGGGCCATCGTGCGCTCCTCTGGAATCCGTTCGAGACGAGCATAGGCGCGGGCCCCGGCTGCGGCTTGACGCCCGTCAACTAGTGCAGCTTCACCTTGGGCTCCGTCTGGCGGCGGATCATGCGCGAGAGCGTGTCGAGCGCCATGCGCCAGAAGCCATGCAGGGCCCACACGTGCAGGCGGTAGAGCGAGATGTAGAAGAGCTTCGCGAGCAGCCCTTCGAGCCGCACCGTGCCGCCGGTCGCGAATCCCATGAGCGTGCCCACCGACTGGTAATTGCCCAGGGAGACGAGGGAGCCGAAGTCCCGGTACTGGAATGCCGTGGGAGACCGCCCGGCGAGCCGGCGCTCGATGGTCTTCGCGACATGGTTGGCCATCTGGTGCGCGGCCTGCGCGCGCGGCGGGACGAGGCGTTCCCTGGTCCACGGCGCCGCGGCGCAATCCCCCAGGGCGAACACATCGGGATCGCGGGTGGCCTGCAGCGTCGGGCCCACGACCAGCTGGTGGATGCGGTTGGCCTCGAGCCCGTCGAGCTCGCCCAGCACCGCCGCGCAGCGGATGCCGGCGGCCCACACCGTGAAATCGGCGGGCACCTCGCGCCCGCTGGCGGTTTTCACGCGGCCGGCCGCCACCTCGACCACGCGCTCCCCGCACAGCACCTCCACGTGCAGGGCCTCGAGCGTTCGCAGCGTCTCGGTGGCGATGTACTCGGGAAGCCCGGGGAGGATGCGCGCTCCCGCCTCCACGATGCACAGGTGGATCTGCCGCTCCGGGTCGAAGCTTTCCAGGCCGTAGGCGGCGAGCACCCGGATCGTGTTGTGCAGCTCGGCGGCGAGCTCCACGCCGGTGGCCCCGGCGCCCACGATGGCGATGTGGAGCATCCGCCCGTCGGCGGCGAAATTGGCGCGGAAGCACGCGTTCACGAGCCGGCGGTGGAAGAGATGGGCCTGCCACGTGTTGTCGATGGTGAAGGCGTTGTCGCCCACGCCCGGCGTGCCGAAATCGTTGGACTCGCTGCCGATGGCGATGACGAGGGTGTCGTAGGGCACGCGCCTCGGGGGCAGGATCTGCGCGCCCTCGTCGTCCTGCACGGCGTCCACCAGAACCACGCGCGCGGCGCGGTCGAGGCCGGCGAGGGCGCCCAGCACGAACGTGAAGTGATGCCAGCGGGCCTGCGCGAGGTAATCGAGCTGGTGCGCGTGCATGTCCATGCTGCCCGCGGCGACTTCGTGCAGCAGCGGCTTCCAGAGGTGCGTGCGGCCGCGATCGACGAGCGTCACGTGGAGGCGGCCGCGGCGCGCGAGGCGATCACCCAGCCGCGTGGCGAGCTCGAGCCCGCCGGCGCCCCCGCCCACCACGACGACGCGGTGCAGGGCGTGCTCGGGGGGCGAAGCCACGGCGAGCCTCAGGGCTTCGGCTGCAGGATCTTGAGGATCGCGGCGAAGAGCTTGCCGTTGGAAGCGACGATGCGGCCGTTGTCGAGGTATCCCTCCTCGCCGGCGAGATCTCCCACGAGGCCGCCGGCCTCGCGCACGAGCAGGGCTCCCGCGGCCATGTCCCAAGGCGAAAGCCCGACTTCCCAGAAGCCGTCGATCCGGCCCGCGGCCACCCAGGCCAGGTCGAGCGCGGCCGCGCCCGGGCGGCGGATGCCGGAGCATGCGAGGGTCATGTTGCGGAACATGCGCAGGTACTCGTCGAGGTGGGAGACCTCACGGTAGGGAAACCCGGTGCCCATGAGGGCGTCTTCCAGCTTGTCGGTGCGGCTCACGCGGATGCGCCGGTCGTTCAGGTACGCCCCCACGCCCTTGCTCGCGGTGAAGAGCTCGTTGCGGTTCGGGTCGTAGACCACTGCCTGCTGCTGCACGCCCTTGTGCAGCAGGCCGATGGACACGCAGTACTGCGGGAAGCCGTGCAGGAAGTTGGTGGTGCCGTCGAGCGGATCGATCACCCAGACGTATTCCGCGTCCGCATCGCGCGCTCCGCTTTCCTCGGCGAGGAAGCCGTGGCGCGGATAGGCTTCGCGCAGCACGGAGATGATGGCCTCCTCGGCCGCATGGTCCACCTCCGAGACGAAATCGTTCTGGTGCTTGCTGCGCACGGTGAGCTTGTCGAGGTCGAAGGAGGCCCGGCTGATGATGCTGCCGGCCTTGCGCGCGGCCTTGACGGCCGTGTTGAGCATGGGGTGCATGGGATGGGGGCGGGAAAGGCGGCCGCGCGGAGGAAAGCGGCCTCGAAGACGGGCATTTTACGCCCATCCCCGCGCGGGGGATCAGCGCTTCGCCGCGCGGCGAGCGGGCTCGGAGGGCAAGCGCGCGAAGTAGTCCATGAAGCGGGCCAGGTCCGGCCCGATGCGCCTGAGCTCCGCGCGATTCACCGTGGCGAGCTTCTCGAACACCTTCTCGCCGCTGCGGGTGAGGCGGATGCCCACCTTGCGCCGGTCCTCGGCCGAGTGCTCTCGGCGCACGAGCTGCAGCTGCTCGAGGCGGTCGACCATCCCCACGGCGCTGTGGTGCTTGATGAGCATCTGGAGGGCCAGCTCGCTGATGGTGAGCAGGTCCGCCCCGGAATGGGCGCGCACCGAGAGCAGCGCCTGGTATTGCTGCTGGGTGAGGCCCACGGTGGCGGCGGAGCGCTCGCTGAAGTTCAGGAACTTCCGCAGCGTGTAGCGGAAGGCGGCGAGCATCTCGTATTCGGCCTTGCTCAGGGGCATTGCTTCGTCCTTCTCGTTTGCGAGCGGCCGTTCTGCTATGCGGCACCCGGGGCGCGTTGACAACATATCGGCGCACGATATATAAATCGATCGTAACGCAATATGCCGCGGCGCGGTTACATTCAAAGTACATTCAAGGTCCATTCAACGGGATACGCGTTAAACCCGGACAAGTCGAACCGGATGGGTCGGTATCCATCGGAATAGCAGGAATCGATCGGGACCATCGGAACCGATCGCAACGTGGTTACGCCGAGTGGGGCGCAACTGCGGAGCGCCGGGGGCGGCGCTCCGCTTTTTTTTTTGCCGGTCCGCGGAAACGCCCACGCCCGGGATCTCGTGCAGAATCCCGCGATGACCAAGCACGATTGCCTGGCCCGCATCGCCGTCGTCCTGTCCCGTCCCCGCCATCCGGGCAACATCGGCGCGGCCGCGCGCGCCATGCGGGCCATGGGCCTGGACGACCTGCGCCTCGTGGCCCCGCGCCATTTCCCCGACCCGCAGGCGACGGCACTCGCCACAGGCGCCGTCGACGTGCTCGAGCGAGCGCGTGTCACCGATCGACTCGAGGATGCGATCGGCGACAGCGTGCTCGCCGTGGGCTTGAGCGCCCGCGTGCGCGACCTGTCCCATGCGCCCCGGGCCCTGCGGGAAGCCGCCCCGCAGATCATCGAGGCCGCGGCCCACGGCCCCGTGGCGCTCGTGTTCGGCAACGAGACTTTCGGCCTCACCAATGAGGAGCTGGGCCGCTGCCGGATGCTGGTGACGATTCCCACGGATCCCGCCCATGCCTCGCTCAACCTCGCCGCCGCGGTACAGGTCGCGTGCTACGAGCTGGCGAACGCGGCCCACGCGTTCGCTCCGCGCCTCCCGTCGTCGCCCCCTCCGGCCACCGCGGAGGACGCCGAGGCGCTCTACGTGCACTGGGAAGCCGCGATGGTCGCGAGCGGCTATCTCGATCCCGCGCGGCCCGGGCGCCTCATGGAGCGCTTGCGCCGTCTCATCGCGCGTGCGGGCCTCGAGCGCTCGGAGGCGAAGCTGCTGCGCGGGATGCTCGCCGCGTTCGAGGAACGCATGAGGCGCTGAGGCGAGCGCTGGCGCGGTTCGCCTATTCGTTGGCGCGAGCGCCTGCGCCGTGGGGCGTCCGGGCGAGCGAAAGGGCCAGCAGCGCCATGGCGCCCACGATCGCGGCCGCGCACACGAAGGCGTAGCGCACCCCCAGCGCCTCGACGACATGGCCGCCCAGCGCCATTCCCGCGCCGATGCCACTCACGATGAATGTCGACGACCACGTGAACGCCTCGGTGGCGTAGTGGGACGGGGCGAGGCGCGACACGAGCACGGACTGCGCGGCGATCGACGGGGCGATGAGGGCCCCGGCGAAGAAGGCGACGATCGCGAAGAGCGCCACCGGGCCCGCGATCGCGTGCAGGAAGAGGGGCAGCACCATGAGGCCGAGCGCGCAGGCGAACTGCCGCTCCACCGGCGCCTTGAAATGCAGGCCTCCATAGAGGGCGCCGCCCAGCGCGCTGCCGAGGGAATTGACCGCGAGCAGTGCGCCGGCGAGCGCCGGGGCCCCGAGCGCGGTCGCGTACGCCGGATATCCCACCTCGAGGAACCCGAAACCCATGGTGAGGCCGAAAGTCGCCACGAAGAGGGTCCAGAGCCGCGGCTCGGTGAGCGGCCCCAGCAAATGCCGGCTCGCGCCCGACTCGCGCCGGAAATAGCGCAGCGCCGGCGAGAACATGAAGATCGCCACGGCTCCCGCCACCACGGCGATCGAAACGCCGAACGCCGCGGTCGCGCCGGCCGTGGCGAGGATCGTGGCGATGAGCGCGGGCCCGAGCGTGAAATTGAGCTCGATCGTGACCGCGTCGAGGGCGAAGGCGGTGCGCCGATCCTCTTCGCGCTCGAAGCGATGGCGCCAGACGGTGCGGGTGAGGGTGGTGATGGGCGAGGCGAACATGCCCGCCATCGCCGCACTCGCCGCGACCAGGGGGAAAGCCAGGTGCAGCTTGACGGAGCCCAGGATCGCGAGCAGGGCCAGGGGCTGCATGAGGCTCGTCACGTAGAGGAGACGGTGCGGACCGTGGCGATCGATGAAGCGTCCCTGGAAAGGTGCGGCCACCGCGATCGCCACGAAGTGGATGCCCGCGGCGGTGCCGGCCAGCGCGAAGTTGCCCAGGGATTCGCGCAGGAACATGAGCATGGAGAAGCCCACCATGCCCACGGGCATCCGCGCCAGGAGGGCGACGACCAGCAGGCGGGCGACGTCGGGCTGGCGGACGAACTCGACGTATTTTCGGGCGATGCGGTTCACGGGAATAGTTGATAATTTTACTCGGGAATGCCAGACTTCGTCCATCCCTTCGGACTGTCGGACGACGGCAACGGATCGGCCCATGTTCAGGCGCATACGCGAAGACATCCAGTGCGTGTTCGAGCGCGACCCCGCGGCGCGCTCGGTGTGGGAGGTGCTCACCTGCTATCCGGGCTTCCACGCGCTGCAGCTGCACCGTGTCTCCCACGGCCTGTGGAGCGTGGGATTGCGCTGGCTCGCGCGCTTCTCGTCACACCTCACCCGCTTCATCACCGGCATCGAGATCCATCCGGGAGCCACCATCGGCCGGCGCGTCTTCATCGACCACGGCATGGGGGTGGTGATCGGCGAGACGGCCGAGATCGGTGACGACTGCACGCTCTACCACGGGGTCACGCTGGGAGGTGTTTCGTGGAACAAGGGCAAGCGCCATCCCACGCTCGGCAAGGGCGTGGTG
>JAAOZZ010000321.1 GCA_012274175.1 Betaproteobacteria bacterium | reverse complement strand
GTTCCCACGCGGCCTCAGTCGGTCTTGCGGTATGCGGTGTCCCCGCAGTGCGGGCAGGGTGGAAGCACGGTCGAGCGCTGGGTGATGATCGTCCAGCCGCAGCCCACGCAGGTGAGCGTGCCCGCGGTCGTGATGTCGCCGGTGCGAAAGGTCATCGTCGGATGGTCGCGCTGCAGCAGGTCGCGGCGCAGGTACTGGCGCAGGCGCTCGGCATTCTCCGCCGTGAATTCCCCGGCGGAAACCAGCCCGTCGCAGGCGGCGTAGAGGGCCCGGTCGAAGGCGGTGGACGTGGACTCGCCCGCCTTGTCGAATATCTGGTGGAACCCGGCGAGCAGGCGGTCGAAGAGCTCTTCCTGGCGATGGCGCGCCGATTCCGTCACCTGCTGCACGCCCTCGAGCGTGGATTGGCCGAACGTGCGCGCGCGCGGACCGGTGCGCTTGCGCCCGAGGTGGGTCCGGATCGCGCCGCGCGTGCGCTGCGAATTCCCGTTGTTCCCGGACGGCGTGGATGGATGCCTCATGGTGCGGACTCCTTTCGCGTGACCGATGCGGACGGCTGTGCACGCGCTTGGGACGGAATTTTCTTGTAGGACGATCCTGGGTGAGGATCGGGCGCGGCTCGCACTGTGCGACCGCGCGGGCGTGGCGCTAGTTCCGTGTTGCCGCGCGGCGACGGGAATCGGCGGCCGTACGCTTCACTGGCCGGTGTAGGAGCAGCTTTGCCCGAGGGAATCGCGGCGCACGGTGACGCGCGACAGGTTGGGGAAGCGAGCCGCCAGGGCACACCAGATGTACGTGCACAGGTTCTCGAGGCTGGGCTTCGCGAGGCCGTCGATCTCGTTCAGCATGCGATGGTCGAGGGCGGCGCGCACTTCGTGGCATGCCCGCTCCACCGCGCCCAGGTCCGCCACGAAACCGCTCGCGGCGTCGGGCTCGCCCTCGAGCGCCACTTCCACCTGGAACGAGTGCCCGTGCACGCCGCGATAGGCGTGGCCCGGCGGATAGTCGTCGAAGCGGTGGGCGGCGTCGAACCCGAAGCGGTAGGCGACTTCCATCTTCAGCGGATGCCGATCATCTTGTGGGACTGGATCGAGAGGCGCCAGCGCGGGTGCGCGAGGCAGTAGTCGACGGCCCGGCGCGTGTGGGCCTCGAGCGCGGGCCCGGCCATGGGCTGCAGGAAGAAATGGTCGAAGTCGAGGGATTCGAAGCGCTCGGGGAGCGCGTCGCGCTGCGGATAGACGAGCTTCAGCTCGTCGCCCGAATCCTGCGCGAGCGGCTGGCGCGCCTTGGGGCTCACGCAGATCCAGTCGATGCCTTGCGGGGCCGCGAGCGTTCCATTGGTTTCCACCGCCACGCGAAACCCCCGCCGGTGCAACGCATCGACGCCTTCGCGGTCGAGCTGCAGCAAGGGCTCCCCGCCGGTGCACACGACGAAGCGGTGGCACCGGTCGCCGTGGGGCCACGCGGCCTCGACCGCATCGGCGAGGCGGCCCGCGTCGTCGAACCGGCCGCCGCCCGGCCCGTCGGTGCCGACGAACTCCGTGTCGCAGAAGTCGCACGCGGCGCGCGCGCGGTCGGCCTCGCGCCCCGACCAGAGGTTGCAGCCGGCGAAGCGGCAGAAGACCGCCGGCGTGCCGCTGTTGGCCCCCTCGCCCTGCAGCGTGTAGAAGATCTCCTTCACCGAATACATCGTCGCGCTCGCCCCCTCCCGTGGAATCCGGATTTGCATTATAGGAGGGGTTGACGATGTCGATGCTGCATGGCAGCATCGCACCATCACGTAACGACGAGCGTTTTCCCGAGAAACATGACGAGCACCTTCATCCATCTGCCGACCTGGCGCAAAGCGCCCGCGTCCTGCCTTGCGCAGGGCATCGGGAGCCGAGCCGCCATGGATCGGACGCTCTCCGGGAGAACGACGGAATAGACCTCATCATCGTCAGCGAGGAATTCCCCGCCAAGCCCGGAGAGCCGAAAAGACCTCCGGGCTTTTTGTTTGCGGGTGCGCGGCAACCAGGACAACAGGTGACGACGATGAACGCGATGATCTTCAAGCCGCCATGGCGCCCGTGGGTGCCGGCGCGGCGGATGAAGCTGAAGCAGCGCCAATACGGTTTCGCGGCGCTGGTAGAGGAGCAACGGCGCCCGGGACTTCCCGTGCGGGTCGCCAACGCGCAGGCGCGCTTCGAGCACGAGGCGCGCCTGGCGATGCGCGAATGGCTGATGCTGTAACCGGCGACTTCGCGGGCTGTGCGCGGCCCGCCTAACGAGGATTTCGGGTCGCCGCCCGGCCCGCGTGCGGAGGGACGCCTCCCCGCGGTGGACGGGTTCGATGACGGAGCCGCCGGCCTTCGGGCCGGCGGCGGTCAGATCAAGGGCATCCGGCGGCCTGCGCCGCCGGATCGGATGCAACAGGGGATCGAGCGTCGCCGCCGGGCGACGTCAGGGGGCGCGGAATTTCGCCGCGAGCTTTTCCGTCTCGCGGGCGAGGATCATGGCGTCCAGCCCCACCGCGGTGAACGTGGTGCCCCACTCCATGTAGCGGCGGGCGCTCGCCTCGTCGGTGGCGAGGATGCCGGCCGCGCGGCCGCAGGCGCGGATGCGCTTCACGCCATCCTGGATCGCGGCCTGCACTTCCGGGTGGGGAATGTCGCCCAGGTGGCCGAGTCCCGCGGCCAGGTCCGCGGGCCCGATGAACACGCCGTCGACGCCATCGACCTTCGCGATGGCGTCCAGGCGCTCGAGGCCGCGGCGCGTCTCGACCTGCACCAGGAGGCAGAGCTCGCTCTCGGCGCGCCGGGCGTAGTCCTGCACTCGCCCGAAGCGCGCGGCGCGCGTCGTTCCCGCCACGCCGCGTACGCCCCGCGGGGGGTAGCGCATCGCCGCCACGGCCGCGGCCGCCTCCTCCTCGTCCTCGACGTAGGGAATGAGCAGCGTCTGGGCGCCGATGTCCAGGTGGCGCTTGATCAGCACCTTGTCGTTCCAGGCCGGGCGCACGATGGCGGTGGTGGGCGAGGCGGCCACGGCCTGCAATTGCGCGAGCGTGGTGTCGACCTCGTTGGGAGAATGCTCCGTGTCGATCAGCAGCCAGTCGAATCCGGATCCGGCGACGACCTCGGCGCTGTAGGCGCTGGCGAGGGACACCCAGAGGCCGATCTGCTGGCGTCCGGCCAGGAGCGCGTGCCGGAATGCGTTGCGGGGGAGGTCCATGGGCGCGAGTGTACATCGGGGGAGCGCCCACTCGCCGCGATTTGCCGCGCCTCGTAGGACGTGTCTGATAGGCAGCTTCCTTCCCATGAAGCAGACTCGCGATTGTGATCACCGCGAAGGAGCGACCCATGACCCATGAGTACGATTTCGAAATGGTCAAGCGGGCGTACGCCGAGATGGCGCGCCGCGCCCGGGAAAAGGACGATGTCCGCAGGCCTCCACGCGACGCGATGCCCCCGCAGCCGGCTCCGTCCGAATCCGCGACCCGCGCCCGTAGGACCGTTCCGGCCTGAGGCGCCGACCTTGCCGAAAAAACCCCCGCCGCGGCGGGGGTTTTGTTTTTCGGGCGGGCTGCGAGGACGCCGCGCGAAACCGCGAGTCGGCAAGTACGGAGGTATTCCCGTGCCGCCGCCCGGCGCGTCGTCCGGCTCGTAGGGAAGGCCTAGCCGCGCCCGACGAAGGGCATCTTCGTGGCCATGATCGTCATGAACTGCACGTTGGCGTCGAGCGGCAGGCTCGCCATGTAGACCACCGCGCTCGCCACGTGGCGCACGTCCATGCGCGGCTCGACCGCCATCTCGCCGTTGGCCTGCATCACGCCCTTGGCCATGCGCTCGGTCATCTCGGTCGCGGCGTTGCCGATGTCGATCTGGGAGCACGCGATGTCGTGCTTGCGGCCATCGAGCGAGGTGCACTTGGTGAGGCCCGTGATGGCGTGCTTGGTGGCGGTGTAGGCCACCGAGTTGGGCCGCGGAGCGTGGGCGGAGATGGACCCGTTGTTGATGATGCGGCCACCGCGCGGATCCTGGGCCTTCATGATGCGGATCGCCTCCTGGGTGCAGAGGAAGGCGCCGGTGAGGTTCGCGTCCACGACGTTCTTCCATTGCTCGAACGTGAGGTCTTCCATGGGGATCGCCGGCGCTCCCGTGCCCGCGTTGTTGAAGAGCACGTCGAGGCGGCCGAATGCAGCCTTCGTCCGGGCGAAGAGCGCGCGCACCGAAGCGGGATCGCCCACGTCCGTGGGCACGGCGATGGCGCGATCGCCGGCGCCCGACTCGGCGAGCGCCTGCTCGAGCGGCTCGGCGCGCCGACCCGCGAGCGCCACGCGGTAGCCTTCCTTCAGCAACGCGAGCGCCGCGGCCTTGCCGATGCCGGTGCCCGCTCCCGTGACGATCGCCACCTTGCCCGTCCCGTTCATCGTTGTCGTTCCTCGGTGTGTGGAGTCATTCGATCCTGGAGAGCACGTCGCGAAGCGTCGACGCGATGCGGTCGATCTGCGCGTCCTCGACGATGAAGGCGGGCGCCAGCGCGATGATGTCGCCAGTCTGGCGCACCAGCACCCCCGCCTCGAAGCACTCGAGGTAGGTCTCGAAGCCGCGCGCCCCGGGCGCTCCCGCCCGCGCCGCCAGCTCGACGGCGCCCACCATCCCGTGGTTGCGGATGTCGACCACGTGGCGCGTGCCCTTGAGCCCGTGCAGGGCCGCCTCGAGCTTCGGCGCCATGCGCGCCGCGCGCGCGAAGAGATCCTCGTCGCGATAGAGGTCGAGCGCGGCGATGCCGGCAGCGCACGCGAGCGGGTGCGCCGAGTACGTGTAGCCGTGGAAGAGCTCGATTGCACCGGGCGGCCCGCCCATGAAGGCGCGGTAGATGTCGGAGGAGACGATCACGCCGCCCATGGGCACGGTGCCGGACGTGACGCCCTTGGCGAACGTGATCATGTCGGGCTCCACGCCGTACAGGTCCGCGGCGAAGTTGGTGCCCATGCGGCCGAACGCGGTGATGACCTCGTCGAAGATGAGCAGGATGCCGTGCTTGCGCGTGATCTCGCGCAGGCGCTGCAGGTAGCCCCGCGGCGGGACGAGCACGCCGGTGGAGCCGGCCAGGGGCTCGACGATCACGGCGGCGATGGTGGACGCGTCGTGCAGCGTCACCAGGCGCTCGAGCTCGTCGGCGAGGTGCGCGCCCCACTCCGGCTGCCCGCGGGAGTACGCGTTCTTCTCGAGGACGTGGGTGTGGGGCAGGTGGTCGACGCCCGCGAGCAGGGTGCCGAACATCTTGCGGTTGGCCGCGATGCCGCCCACGGAGATGCCGCCGAAGCCCACGCCGTGGTAGCCGCGCTCGCGGCCGATGAGGCGCGTGCGCGCTCCCTCGCCGCGCACGCGCTGCCACGCGAGCGCGATCTTCAGCGCGCTGTCCACCGCTTCCGAGCCGGAGTTGCAGAAGAACACGTGGTCGAGCTTGCCGGGCGCCAGCTCCACGATGCGATTGGCGAGCCGGAAGGCGAGCGGGTGACCCATCTGGAAGGAGGGCGCGTAATCCATCTCGGCGGCCTGCGCCTGGATCGCGGCCACGATGCCCGGGCGGCAATGTCCCGCGTTGCAGCACCACAGGCCCGCGAATCCGTCGAGCACCTGGCGCCCGTCGTCGGTGGTGTAGTACATGCCTTCGGCCTTCACGAACATGCGCGGCGCCGACTTGAACTGGCGGTTGGCGGTGAAGGGCATCCAGTACGCGTCGAGATCCGCGCTCGCGAGCCGCGGAACGTCCGAAAGTAGCGTCATGGGAATTTTCTCCTCGGGGAACCCGTAAATGTACCGCACTCGGCGCCCCGCGCGCGTCGGACGGCGCTGACGGGCGAATGGGGCGATGCCGACAGAGCGCGCGGGGCGCCCCTCGGTAAGCTGGAGGGGTTTTCCCTCACCGGAGGAATTCGACATGTGGAAGCACAAATGGATCTTGGGCGCCCTCGTGGCCTCGTCGATCGGCATCGTTCCCGCGACGGCCTCGGCCGCCTTCGGGGTCTACGTGGACGTCGCGCCGCCGGCGCCGCGCCACGAGCTGGTACCCGCGCCGCGCCGCGGATTCGTGTGGGCGCCGGGATACTGGGACCGGCGCCACGGCCGCTTCGTATGGGTCGGCGGCCACTTGGAACGCGAGCACCGCGGCCTGTACTGGCACCCCAATCGCTGGGAGCAGCGCGACGGGCGCTGGGTGCTCGAGCGCGGCGGATGGCATCGGGAGCGCTGGGAAGGCGATCGCTACGCCGCGCGCGACCGCGACCGCGACGGCGTGCCCAATCGCTACGACCGGGATCGCGACGGCGATGGCGTGCCCAATCGCAACGACCGCGCTCCGGACAATCCGCGCCGGCAGTAGGCATAGAGCGAGGTTTGCAGACGGCCCCCCACCGGGGCCGTTTTTCTTGCTGCGGCGCGGATGTCATCCGGCCGCCGCGCGGCGGGATCGTCTTCGTCGGGCAGCGCGTCCGGAAGCTCGAAGTAATCCGCTCCGACGCGTGGCGCCGGTGGATTCCCACGTTCGCGCCGGGATTCCACCGGCAGAGCGCCCACGGCACGAATGGGTAACCTGATGACTGAAGCGACAACCCATTTTCAGGAGGCGATCATGTGGGCTCGGCGAGTGTTGTTGGCGACGATGGTCGCCGCGGTGGCGATGTCGTTGCAGCGCCACGCTCCTGCGACCTGGGCCGGGAGCGCGGGCCCCATCTATCTGGCGGCAAGCGCCTCGCGCTGAAGCCCCGCGGAACCTGCGCAACCGCGGCCGATGCCGGCGTCCCAGGACGCCGGCATTTTTTTGCATTTCCTTTTTTTCCTTCCGCGCGCCATGATGTAGGGCTCATGAGACTGATTACCTATACTTCCGGCCCCGGGACAGCGGCGCGCATCGGCGTACGCGTCGGGCACCGGGTCCTCGACATCGAGGCGGCTTCGCGAGTGGACGGCGAACCCCTTCCCGCCACCATGAAGACGTTGCTGCGCGAAGGCCGCGGTGCGCTCTCCCGCGTCCAGGCGCTCGCGAAGAAGGCGCAATCGAATGCGGGGCGCTTCGCGAGCGCGCTGGTCGAGGAACGCGCGATCCGCTTCCTTCCGCCCGTCCCCGACGCGGACGCGTTCGTTTGCATGGGCAAGGATTATCGCGCCGGCCTCGTCGGCCACAATGGGAAGGTGGCGAGCCCCGAGCAGGCCGCGCGCCTCGCCTGCGCGCCGCAGCTCGTGTTCGTGATCGGCCGGCGCGGGCAGGGCGTGAACGGCGACGAGGCCATGGATTACGCGCTGGGCGTCACGATCCTGAACGACCTCACCGACCGCGATCCGCCCAAGGACGCGCCCGGCTTCGCGCCCCTGGGCCCCGAGATCGTCACCATGGACGAGCTGGGCGATCCGTTCGACGTCTGGCTCACGTGCGCGGTGAACGGCGAGGAGCACATGCGCGTGAACACGGGCGAGCAGGTCTCGAAGCTTCCCGCGATGCTCGAGCAATACTCGCGCGCCCGACCAATCGAGCCCGGCGACCTGTTCTCGGCCGGAGTGGCAGGCGGCTCCGCGACGCCTGGATCCGGCGCGCAGGATCCTTTCCTCAAGCCCGGCGACGTGGTCGAGTGCACCATCGAGGGCATCATGACGCTGCGCACCACCATCGTCGCGCCCGGAGCCGCCACCGCCTGAAGCGCGGTCCCGCGGCGGCCGCCCGATGTCGGCAGCGGCCGACCGGCGAATGCGCGGTCCACCGGCAGAAGCCCGGCGCCGCGCGAGCTACCTTGTGTCCATGTCTGCCCAATTTGGAGGAGCGAACATGAACACGATCCAGAGACTCATCTCCGCCGGATTCGCCGCCGCCGCGCTCACCAGCATCTCGGTGCCGGCGCTGGCCTACTCCGTGTGGCCCGACGTCGACTTCCAGTGGTATGCCCAGGTCGGCAAGGACCCGTACGCGACGGGCGAGATCCAACCGGCGCCTCGCGCGGGGCTCATCTGGTCTCCCGGCCACTGGGAACGGCGCGACAGCGGCCGGGCGTGGGTGGGCGGCCACTGGGTTCGGGACGACTTCTACGAGCAGGTGGCCGCGTATGGCCATCGGCCGGAGGTTGCGGCGGCGACGCCCCCCCCGAACGATTCCGGGGACCGGGCCGAGCGGATGTCGCAGTACGCGTATCCCACGGATCCCACCATCATGGACCGCAGGTAAGCCACAGAACCACCCTGACCTGCTCTTGGCCGGCCGGAGAGATCCCGCCGGTCGTTTTTTTTTCGGGTATCCTTCGGGCCTGCCTTCGAATCACCTCGCAGAAAACCCATGGCCCAGTACGTCTACACGATGATCCGCGTGGGCAAGGTCGTTCCGCCCAAGCGCCAGATCCTCAAGAACATTTCGCTCTCGTTCTTCCCGGGCGCCAAGATCGGCCTGCTCGGGCTGAACGGCGCGGGCAAGTCCACCGTGCTGAGGATCATGGCCGGCCTCGACAAGGATTACGAGGGCCAGGCCACGGTGATGCCGGGAATCCGCATCGGATACCTCCCGCAGGAGCCGCAGCTCGAGCCGGGCCATACGGTGCGCGAGGCGGTGGAGGAGGGACTGGGCGAAGTGTTCTCCGCGAAGAAGCGCCTGGACCAGGTGTACGCGGAGTACGCCGAGCCCGACGCGGATTTCGACAAGCTCGCCGCGGAGCAGGAAAAGCTGGAGAAGATCCTCGCCTCGGCCGACTCGTCCACGCTCGACACGCAGCTCGAGGTGGCCGCCGATGCGCTGCGCCTGCCCCCGTGGGACGCGAAGGTGGACAACCTCTCGGGCGGCGAGAAGCGCCGCGTGGCGCTGTGCCGGCTGCTGCTCTCCAAGCCCGACATGCTGCTGCTCGACGAGCCCACGAACCACCTGGACGCCGAGAGCGTCGAGTGGCTCGAGCAATACCTCACGCGATTCCCCGGCACCGTGGTGGCGGTCACCCACGACCGCTACTTCCTCGACAACGCCGCCGAGTGGATCCTCGAGCTCGACCGCGGCACGGGCATCCCCTACAAGGGCAATTACTCGGACTGGCTCGAGCAGAAGCGCGACCGGCTGCAGAAGGAGGAGTCCTCCGAGACCGCGCGCCAGAAGGCGATCAAGAAGGAGCTGGAGTGGGTGCGCAAGAACGCCAAGGGCCAGCAGACCAAGAACATCGCGCGCCTGAAGCGCTTCGAGGAGCTGAATTCGTACGAATACCAGAAGCGCAACGAGACCGCGGAGATCTTCATCCCGGTGGCCGAGCGCCTGGGCAACGAGGTGATCGAATTCGAGAACGTCACCAAGAGCTACGGTGACCGCGTGCTGATCGACAACCTCTCGTTCAAGATCCCCCCGGGCGCCATCGTGGGCATCATCGGCCCCAACGGCGCGGGCAAGTCGACGCTCTTCCGCATGATCACCGGCAAGGAGAAGCCGGACTCGGGGAAGATCGCCATCGGCCACACGGTGAAGATGTCGGTGGTGGACCAGACGCGCAAGTTTCCCGAGAAGAAGAACGCGTGGGAGGCGATCTCCGGCGGCCAGGACATCCTCACCGTCGGCAAGTTCGAGATCCAGTCGCGCGCGTACCTGGGCCGCTTCAACTTCAAGGGCAGCGACCAGCAGAAGCTCTGCGGCAATCTCTCGGGCGGCGAGCGCGGGCGCCTGCACCTGGCCAAGACGCTGCTCGACGGAGGCAACGTGCTGCTGCTGGACGAGCCGTCCAACGACCTCGACGTCGAGACCCTGCGCGCGCTCGAGGACGCGTTGACCGAGTTCGCGGGCTCGGTGCTGGTGATCTCCCACGATCGCTGGTTCCTGGACCGCATCTGCACCCACATCCTCGCGGCCGAAGGCGACTCCCAGTGGTTCTTCTACCCGGGCAACTACCACGAGTACGAGGAAGACAAGCTCGAGCGGCTGGGAGAAGAGGCGGCGCAGCCCCACCGCCTGCGCTTCAAGGCGCTCAAGTAGCGCCGCTCAAGCAGCGGCGCGCAGGGCGGGGCTTTCCTACAGCGAACTCAGGATGTTCCGACATTGCTCCCGGGTGCGCGGGGCTAAAGTCGGTGCACTTCCCTTGCCGAGTGCGCGCCCCATGACCGAGAAGCATTTCTTCGCCGACGTCGACCTCCCTTTCCACGTGTGGGTGCGGATAGGGCGGCGCTGGGTGCTGAGGGACGCGGCCGCGCACCTGCAGCAACGCGCAACCGGCTATCGGCAGGGCAAGGGCGCGGGCGCGCCGCGCCAGGGTGAAGGCCCCAAGACGCCTGCGCAGGTCCCCTGATCGAGGCCGCTAGTCGCGGCCGGGGGTCGTGGACTTCGCGGCGTCGACGCGAACGTTCTTGTCCTCGCCTTCGGCACTACCACCCAACTGGGAGATGCGCACCGAGGCGTGCACCATGAATCCCGTCAGCCGCTGCAGGGCCGTGAGCTCGTCGCCGCTCGCGCGCGTGATGCGGTATTCGTCCGCGAGGCGCGCGTGCAGGTCGGTCACGTCGAACGCGTCGCGAATGCGACCGGGACGCACGGAGCGCGGGAGCCTCACGATCTCGTCGGGCCCCCAGGTGGCGACGTAATCGCGCGCGATGGCGACCACCTCGGTCACGCTACGCGCATCGTCGATCTGGCGGAACCAGGTAAGCATCATGCCCCGGTCCCCGGATGGCCTGCCGGGTTCAACATGTCGAATCCGAGTGTGGGCGCATGCATGCCTCGCGGCTGTAGGAGGAGGGTTTCGCGACGAGTAGGAATCTGCCTACAGCACCGACCGGTCTCGTCGCCGCACGTCTTCCATCGTCCCGCTGCCTCAGCGAGGGCCGCGCAATTGCCCCAGGCGCTCGTCGGCCCGGGCGAGGTAGTCCACCAGGTCTCGCAGCCCCGCGGTTTCCGCCTGCGGGTCGCGCACGCCGGCGAAGCCCTCGGAGAGCTTCTTGCGCACGCGCGAGATGTCCGCCTCGCCTTCGATGCGGATCTCGCGCAACTCCTTGGGAAGGGGCTCCAGCTCACGCGGATGCAGCAGGGCGCAATAGTCCCGGGTGACCGCGACCACCTGGGCGCCGGTGCTCGCGTGCTCGATCTCCTTCAGCCAGGACTCCATGGCGCCGCCGCTCCTCGAATGCAAGGCGCCATTGTGCACCTTCCGCCGCCACCGGCGTGTAAGCCGCAGCCTACAATGGCAACAAAGGCCAGCCGCCATGCCGGAACCCACCGCCAATCCCGTCTACGCGAACGTCGCGTTCCTGCGCATTCCCCGCTTCGACGCCCGCCCCGTCGTGGAGCAGGCGGCGCTCAAGGAAAAGCTCGAGGCGCGCACGCGCGACGCCCTGGCGAAGGTGGCCCTCGAGGACCGGGTCGTGCTCGACTGCGACGATGGGCTCGCGCTGGTGCTGTTCGGGGATCCGGGGCGCGCGCTCGATGCGGCCGAGGACCTGCACGCCCGGGGAGATCCGGCGCTGCAGCTGGGCCTCAACTACGGGC
>JAAOZZ010000320.1 GCA_012274175.1 Betaproteobacteria bacterium | reverse complement strand
GGACGTGGCCGCGGCGGACGCGGTGGTGGTTTCTTCGGCGGTGAAGGCCGACAACCCGGAGGTGGTGGGCGCGCGCGAGTCCCATATCCCGGTGGTGCCGCGGGCGATGATGCTGGGGGAGCTCATGCGCTTCAAGCAGGGCATCGCCATCGCGGGCACCCACGGGAAGACCACCACCACGTCCCTCGTGGCCGCAGTGCTGGACGAGGCGGGCCTCGATCCCACGTGCGTGATCGGCGGCCGGCTCAATTCCATCGGGACCAATGCGCGCCTGGGAAAGGGCGATTTCCTCGTGGCGGAGGCCGACGAGTCCGACGCGTCCTTCCTCTACCTCCAACCGGTCATCTCGGTGGTCACCAACATCGACGCCGACCACATGGAGACCTACGGGCAGGACTTCGAGAAGCTGAAGGCCACGTTCGTCGAGTTCCTCGGCCACCTTCCCTTCTATGGCCTCGCGGTGGTGTGCAAGGACGACCCCCACGCGCGCTCCATCATGTCGTCGATCACGCGCCCAATTCTCACTTACGGCATCGCGAGCGACGCCGACCTGCTCGCCACGGACGTGCGCTGGGACCAGGGCCGCATGCGCTTTTGCGCGGTGTCCCAGAAGAACGGCTTCGCGCCGCTCGAGGTGCTGCTCAACCTGCCGGGGGAGCACAACGTGCTGAACGCGCTGGCGGCGATCGCCGTCGCGCGCGAAGTGGGCGCGCCCGAGCCCGCGATCGCCAAGGCGCTCGGGGAGTTCAGCGGCGTGGCGAGGCGCTTCCAGCGCTTCGGCGAGGTGCCGCGGGCCGAAGGCGGAACCTTCGCCCTGGTGGACGATTACGGGCACCACCCGGCGGAGATGGCGGCCACGCTCGCCGCGGTTCGCGGGGCTTTCCCGGGGCGGCGGATCCTGCTCGCGTTCCAGCCGCACCGCTACACCCGCACCCGCGACCTCTTCGAGGACTTCGTGCGTGTGCTTTCGAGCGCCGACGAGCTCGTGCTCGCGGACGTGTACGCCGCGGGCGAAGCGCCGATCGTCGCGGCCGACGGCCGCTCCCTCGCCCGGGCCGTGCGGGTCGCGGGCAAGGTGGAGCCGGTGTTCGTCGAGTCCCCAGCCGAGATGCGCTCGGCGGTGCTCTCGCGCGTACGCGACCGCGACGTCGTGATCACGATGGGCGCGGGGTCCATCGCGAGCCTCGCCCCGGAGCTCGCGCTCCCGGCGGGCGGCTGATCGATGGACATGAGCGAGACATTCCCGATCGAACACGGCCTGCGCGGAACGCTCGCGCGCGGCGAGCCGATGGCCCGGCACGTGAGCTGGCGCGCCGGCGGCGTCGCGCGCCTCTTCTACCAGCCTGCCGACGTGGCCGACCTGTGCGCGTTCCTGCGCGCGCTGCCGCAAGCCGACCCGGTCCTCTTCGTGGGCCTGGGAAGCAACCTGCTCGTGCGCGACGGCGGCTTCGATGGCGCGGTGGTCTTCACGCATCACGCGCTCACGGGCATCTCGCAGATCGGAGCCGGGCTGCGATTCCGGGCGGCCGCGGGAGTGCCCGCCCCGCACCTCGCGCGCTTCGTCGCGAAGCGCGGCGGCGGGGGCGCGGAATGGATGGCGGGCATTCCGGGGACCATCGGCGGGGCGCTCGCGATGAACGCGGGATGCTACGGCGGCGAGACGTGGAACCACGTGCTCTGCGTGGAGACGGTCGACCGCGCCGGGACGCTTCGCGTGCGCCCGCCCGTGGATTTCGAGGTGGGCTACCGGCACGTGGCGCCCAAGGCGACCGAGCAGGAGTGGTTCGTGTCCGGCGATTTCGCCTTCGACCGCGGCGACGAGGCGCAGGCGATGTCGCGAATGCGAGAGCTCCTTTCCCGGCGCGTGGCCACCCAGCCGCTCAATGAACCGAACGCGGGCAGCGTGTTCCGTAATCCTCCGGGAGATCACGCGGCGCGGCTGATCGAAGCGTGCGGCCTGAAGGGCGCGTCGGTCGGCGGCGCGCAGGTGTCGACCCGCCATGCCAACTTCATCGTGAACCGCGGCGGTGCCAGCGCCGCCGACATCGAATCGCTGCTCGAGCGGGTGCGGGCGCGGGTGCGCGAGGCGACCGGCGTGGAGCTCGTCGCCGAGGTGCGCATCGTGGGGGCTCGGCGATGAGCGCCTTCGGCAAGGTGGCGGTGCTCATGGGCGGAGCGTCCGCGGAGCGTGAGATTTCCCTTCTCTCCGGCACCGCCGTGCTCGCGGCCCTCAGGAGCAGGGACGTGGACGCGCACGCGTTCGACCCGGCCGAGCGCGAGCTCTTCGACCTCCGGCGCGAGGGATTCGAGCGCGTGTTCATCGCGCTGCACGGGCGCTTCGGCGAGGACGGGACCGTGCAGGGCGCCCTCGAGGCGATGGGCATCCCCTATACGGGCAGCGGCGTGATGGGCTCCGCGCTTTCCATGGACAAGTGGCGCACGAAGCTCGTGTGGGACGCCTCCGGTATTCCCACGCCTCGCTTCGCGATGGTGACCGCGGCTACCGCGTGGGACAAGGTAGTCGACCTGCTGGGACTGCCGATCATCGTGAAGCCCGCGCGCGAGGGCTCCACCATCGGACTCACGAAGGTCACCGCCGCGCACGCGCTGCCCGCGGCCTGCGAGCTTGCCGCGCGCTACGACGAGCTCGTGGTGGCCGAGGAATTCGTGGCGGGCGAGGAGCTCACCGCCTCGGTGCTGGGCGAGACCGCGCTTCCGCTGGTGCGCATCGAGGCGCCCCAGGGGAACTACGACTACCAGAACAAGTATTTCACCGACGCGACGAAGTACTACTGCCCCGCGGGCCTGCCCGAGGCGCTCGAAGCGCAGATCCGGGAGGTCACGCTCAAGAGCTTCCGCGTGCTCGGCTGCCGTGGGTGGGGGAGAGCAGACCTGATCCTGCGTCCCGACGGGACCTACACCTATCTCGAGATGAACACCTCGCCGGGGATGACCGGCCACAGCCTCGTGCCGATGGCGGCCAAGGCGGCGGGGATGGGGTATGCGGAACTGTGCGTGCGCATCCTCGAAGGCGCCCGCCTCGACACCGGGAGGACGGCGTGACCGCGCCCGCCGCCACGCGCTCCGGGCTGCTTCGCGCCCTGGTCGCGGCGGCGGTCCTCGGAGCGCTGGTACTCGGCACCTGGTACGGCTACCGGATGGTGGCCGCGCAACCGATCCGGCAGGTCGCCTTCGCCGGGGACGTGGGACGCCTCGACCCGCGCGAGCTGGAAGCCCTCGAGCGCAGCGTGCGCGGCGCCGTCGCAGGCAGCGTGTCGCTCGCCGCGGTGCGCGAAGCCGCGCGCCGCATTCCCTGGGTGCGCGACGCCGGGGTGCGCAGGCGTTTTCCCGCCACGCTCGAGATCACGTTCGAGGCTTACGAGCCGCTCGCGCGCTGGGGCGAGCGCGCGCTGGTGAGCGTGCGCGGCGAGGTCTTCACCGCCGAGTACGCGGGCAAGCTTCCCCGGGTGAGCGGCCCCGACGGGTCGGCCGAGACGATGGCGCGGGAGCTCCCGCGCGTCGAGCGCGCCCTGGCACCCGTCGCGAGCCCCGTGGCGGAGCTGCGCCTTTCCCCCCGCGGCGCCTGGCAAGTGGTCCTCGATTCCGGGCTCGTGCTCGAGTTGGGGCGCGGAGACATCGAGACGCGCCTCGCGCGCTTCGCCCGCGCGTGGCCGCAGCTCGCCGCCCACGGCGTGGCGAGCGCCCACGCCGACTTGCGCTATGCCAACGGCTTCGCGCTGCGGCGCGCGGCCGAAGTGAAACCCGTCGTCCCATCCACCCGCCCAGCGGGGAAATCCAGGAAGAAATG